>JAFAHI010000502.1 GCA_019237325.1 Verrucomicrobiota bacterium
CTCAAGGCCGATAGCGCCATAGTCTATCACATCCTCCAAATCTCAGTCTCACCGTAGACCCTATCAACTGGAGAGCCGGATGCGGGAAAACCGCCTGTCCGGTTCGGAGGGAGGGGCGACTTTAATACAGTCGTCCCTACCCCTATCGATCATTAGTCCCTCCAGGGCAAAGACTCGTTCCCGGCGTTCTCGGCGATCCGGGCGTTTTTCTTGCAGCTATCTGTCCGCAAATCAGTTAAAACACCGCTTCGTTAGACGCACTCCATGCTGCCACGGGTCTTTATTAGCCATTCTAGCGAAGACAAAACGATAGCGGACACTATTTGTCAGAGGCTCGAATCGGCTGGCACCAAGTGCTGGATCGCTCCGCGCGACATCGAACCAGGATCTGATTGGACCAAAGCAATCATGCAAGGGATCGAGGGCAGCCAAGTTCTAATTCTGGTTTTCTCGAAACACGCCAATGATTCCGATCATGTTTACCGTGAAGTAGTCAAGGCATTCTCATCTCGCTTGGCGGTAGTCCCGTTCAGGATTGAGCCGATTTCGCCGACTTCAAGTCTCAGTTACTACCTGAACACAGTGCATTGGCTGGACGCGGCGAATCAACCTTTGGACCGGCCTATTTCGAGGCTAATCGAGCGAGTAAAGGCGTTGATTACCGGAAAGGCAACAAACGAGGCCCCCGGAGTTTCCCAGGGCGCCGTTGGGTTGAGTCCGGAAAGAAGGGGGCAACCTGGAATTCTGAGAAGGCGAGCTCTGGTCATTTCGATCGTTGCACTTTGTCTGATCGCACTCGCTGTTACCGGCTTGTTTCTCACACTTAATCGAAAGGCAACTAACTCGGACCTGGTGACCGCCGGCGCTATTCCAGGTAAGAGCATCGCTGTGTTGCCATTTGAATCTCTTAGCGAGAGTAAAGACGACAGTTACTTCGCCGACGGTGTGCAGGAGGAAGTCTTGAACAATCTGGCCAGGATCGCGCAACTAAAAGTGATTAGCCGGACTTCGGTTATGCAATATCGCGGCGACGCCAAACCTGATCTGCACCAGATCGCTAATGCTCTAGGGGTTAGGAATGTTTTGGAAGGCACCGTGCGTCGAGCCGCGAATCGAGTACGAGTCAGCGTTGAGCTGGTCGAGGCTCTTAACGACCATACAATTTGGGCGGACAGTTACGATCGTGACCTTACCGATATTTTTGCCATTCAGAGCGAAATCGCCCGAACCATTGCCAGCAAATTGACCGCGACGCTTTCACTGAGCGAACAGAAGTTAATCGAGCAAAAACCTACTGAGAATCTGGCCGCTTATGATCTTTATCTAAAGGCCAAGGCTCTTATTACCAAAACAGAACTGAGTTGGCATATTGTTAATCCAAAGCAGGCTCTTCTTGATTCTATCAACCTCCTCAACCAAGCGGTTCAGGCGGATCCGGCTTTTACGCTGGCCTATTGCGCGGCCAGCCACGCACATGATCTTCTCTATATTTCGATCGAACCGACTCCGGCTCGACGCGCCCTGGGTGACGCTGCTATCCAAGCTGCTCTTCGCCTGCAACCGGACTTGTCCGATGTCCATTTGGCATACGCCTATCATCTCTATTTCTGCTACCGAGACTACCAGCAGGCAGAGAAACACTTGCAGATCGCTAAGACCGGCCTTCCAAACAACCCGGAGGCACTCGAACTCCAGGCATTCATGGATCGCCGGCAGGGCCGTTTCCATGAAGCGGTGACAGGGTTGAAAGCTGCGCTCGAGCTCGACCCGCGTAACCCGCAACCAAACTCCGATTTGGCGGCTACGCTGTTAGGCTTGCGTCAGTTTCGCGATGCCGAGCAAGCATATGACCGCCTGATTAAGTTAGTACCCGATCAGCCGTCTCCGAAAATTGAGAAGGAATGGTTCATAACATTACTGGAAACCGGCGACGACACCAAGCTTCAGGCAATCATCGGCGACCCACAGACATCGGCGCTACCCGACCGCGTCGTTATGTCCACGAGGTTGGTGTTAGCATTGTATAACCGGGATTGGTCACAGGCTGCGAAACTTGTTGAACAACTGGGTAAGAACGGCGGCGAAGATAACGGCACTTTTGGTTATGCAGCGATCCCGGTACCGGCCGGGTGCTATTCGATATTGCTTGCGCGGTTGCAAGATCAGGAGCCCAGCCCAGCATTTTCCGTGACCAGGGACGAATTGAAGAAGAGGGTTCAATCATCTTCGAGCGCTTACCTTTTGAGCGCTTTGGCTGTCGTGGATGCACTGTTGGGCCGGAAAGAGGACTCCATCCGAGAAGCCGAAAACGCTGTCGCCATGACAGCTAAGGACGCCATGGATGGACCTAGCGTAGTAGCAAATTCTGCTGTCGCGCATACTTGGACCGGTGCAACCGACAAAGCGTTTGCAGAGCTCGACGTGCTAACCAAAATCCCGTGCGGTGTATATTACGGCCAATTAAAGTTGGATCCTCTGTGGGACCCTTTACGCAAGGACCCGCGCTTCGACAAATTGTTGGCCGAATTAGCACCCAAGCGGTAGGGGGGCGAAAGCCCTGGGAGGGATCGCGTCCCCGCGATCCGTTATTCCCTGTGCGCGTTTACAAATTGGACGATGAGAACGCGCTGTGAAGTTGGAACGGCCTACGCAGCGCGCGGAGACGCGCGCCCTCCCTTGTCAGGGGACGATTCTTCGGCCCGGAAAAATTCTCGCACCGCCTCTACGTCGCGCTCGTATACGAACAAAACCAGATCTTGTTTCCTTCCGTGTCCAGAAAGCTCCCAACCGCGTGCGTCCGGTCATAAATCTCAACCGGATCAGAAATAGCTACTCCGCGCGCGCGTAATGCTTTTTCGGTTTCTCGAGCGTCATTGGTTTCGATCGTGACGCGTGGATTTGGGCTTTGCACCGGAGGTTGATCCCAGTCCGACTTTAACATCAGAATGGTCTCGCCGACTAGGTAGCCGACTTGTTCTTTGTCCTCGTACGCGGGCGGCAAGCCTAATGTCTCAGCATAGAATTTGTTCGCGCGCTCGGAATCGACGACGGAAATAGCGACAACGATAACACGGCGAAAAAGAAGCGGCTTAGCACTCATAGGATACTTTCCAGATTAGGGGTGGTTTGGGGTTAGCTTCAGATCAATATGAAGGACGTCAGGAACGGCCGTATTTGCGCGTAATTTCTTCAATGAGTGAGTTTTATTCAGGCGCTTGAGCGCCGCGGCAAAGTTTGATAGGGCGTAGCTGGCAGACATGAAATCCAACCAGCAGGTGACAATTGCCCAAGGCCAACAAATTGACGGCCGGTCCGAAGCAGTGATTGTCTCCGGGAGCGACCTCCGAGCGTGAACGCAAGAACCGGACGCACCTGTGGAGTCTGTGGAACCGCGCTTGCGGAGGGCACCCAGTCGTGTCCTGTGTGTTCGTCGCGACACCCCTTAAACCCAGACTTAATGCTCTTAGCCCTGGAAAGGGACGATCTCCCAGATGAAGCCGGAAGCAACCCAGGCACCATCGAACTAAAGACCAACGCCGACGACCTCCGCTTCGGGCATTATCAGGTTTTGCAGCGCGAAGATGGCCAACCATTTGAGCTTGGCCGGGGCGCGATGGGGATAACCTACAAGGCTACAGATGTTGACCTGCAGCGTCCCGTGACGCTCAAAGTGATTAACGCTCGCTATCTAAATGACGAATCCGCTCGAACCCGTTTCGTCCGGGAGGCACGAGCCGCCGCTGCAGTTCGGCATTCGAATGTGGCCACCGTATTCCATCTCGGGAAGAAGGGAGAAAACTACTTCTACGCGATGGAGTTTGTTCCAGGTGAAACTCTGGAACAAATCCTTCGCCGCGTTGGGCCATTAGACCTGAAGACCAGCCTGGGAATTGCCTCTCAAATTGCCGCCGGCTTAAGCGCCATCCAGAAGCAACAACTCGTCCATCGGGACATTAAGCCGGGCAATATCATGGTGCATCTTGACGGAAGCAAAATTGAGAGCGTCAAGATCATCGATCTCGGTCTGGCTAAACCGGTCAACGAACCCAGCGCAGCTGGCTCAGTACCGGGCTCCTTCGCGGGAACCCCTCAATACGCCAGCCCGGAACAATTCAGCGGCTTGGGGACGGATATCCGCTCGGATCTCTACTCTCTCGGGGTCACGCTATGGCAAATGCTCAGCGGTGAGGTGCCTTTCAAGGGCTCTAGCTCGGAATTGTTCTACCAGCATCAACATGCCCCGTTGCCGGTCGCAAGACTGACTTTGCTGCCTCAACCTGTTGTTACCCTGCTGGAGGTCCTTCTGGAAAAGGACCCGGCAAAACGATTCCAAACCCCAGATGATTTGATCGCGGCGATAGCCGGCGTTAAAGGCGCGGTCAGCTCGGGTTCTCGGTTAAGCAAAGAGAAATTACGAACAAGGATTCCTGGCGATCTCGAACTGCTCGATGCGTCGTGGACCGTGGTCAAACCATCAACCTGGAAGCGGCGGTGGCCCTTGTTGGCAGCCGGCTTTCTGATTGCTGCCGGGCTGGCCGCAGCATGGTTCTATTACGAACGGCGCCAGGTTTCCTCCAGTGCACCGGTCGATAAAACCGGCCAGCCGGAGAAGAGTATCGCCGTTCTTCCGTTCGAAAGTATCAGTGCGAACAAAGATGACGCCTATTTCGCGGATGGAATGCAGGACGAGATCCTTAATCATCTTGCCAAGATCGCTCAGTTGAAAGTGATCAGTCGGACCTCGGTGATGCAGTATCGGGCCGGTGAGAAGCGAGATCTCCGCCAAATCGCTAACGCCCTTGGTGTAGCGACTGTTCTGGAAGGTGTGGTGCGCCGCAACGCGAACCGGGTGCGGATCAGCACGGAGCTAATCGACGCCCGGAACGATAACACCATTTGGGCGGACAGTTATGACCGCGATCTGACTGATATCTTTGTTATCCAGAGCGAGATTGCAGAAGCGATCGCTCGGAGACTGACCGCCACGCTTACGCCGGTCGAGCAGCAAATGATTGAAAGGAAACCGACTGAAAATCTGGCAGCATATGACCTTTACCTGCGGGCTCGGGAGCTCATTGCTAACACGGATTTGAACGCGTTTAATTTCGAAAAACCGCTCCTTGACTCGGTCGAGCTTCTCAACCAGGCGGTTCATCTAGACCCGAACTTCGCGCTGGCCTACTGCGCCGCCGTTCGCGCTCATGACCTCCTTTATGTCTCCTACGATCCGTCTCAAACCAGAAGGGCTTTAGCCGATGCCGCTATCGCGACCGCTCTCCGTCTCCAGCCCGACCTCGCGGACGTGCATCTCAACTATGCCTATCATCTTTACTTCTGTTACCGGGATTATGAGCGAGCGGGCGTCCAACTGGCGATGGCGAAGCCCGGCTTGCCAAACAGCACCGACGCGATGGAGCTACCGGCATTTATTGACCGGCGCCAAGGGCGCTTTGACCAAGCAATCCAAGGCTTAACTGCCGCGGTCCAGCTCGACCCGCATGATGCTAATCCGATCTTAGACCTGGCCTACACGTTGTATGCGATCCGGAAATTCGCTGCCGCCGCAGAGGCGTACGACAAACTGATCGCCATCGTACCAAAAGAACCAGCATACAAGATTGAAAAGGAATTGTACGTGACCTTCATGCAAAGCGGCGACGTGGTTGGTCTCCGGAAAGCAATGAACCAGACACCGACCTCGGCAGAGCCGGACCGAGGTGCTATATCGCAAAAATTGAGTCTCGCTTTGTATGATCGCGACTGGGCGCAGGCAAAGCAGTTAGTAGAACAATTGCAAAACACTGGCGGCGAAGATAACGCAGATTTCAGTTATGCGGCGGTACCGGTCCCGGCAGGCTGCTACTCGATATTGCTCGCCCGGTTACAGAACGAAGAACTAAAGCCTGAGTTTGAGCAGAGTCGCGACCTGCTCAGCAAGAAATCGCAGGCAGCTCCGAGTAATGCCCTGTTGCTCAGCGCGCTGGCGGTAGTGGACGCCCTGTTAAAGCGAAATGAGGAAGCGGTTGCCGAGGGCCAAAGGGCGGTGGAGACATTGCCAGTCTCCAAAGATGCCATGGATGGTCCCTGCGTTCTTACCAACCTGGCCGTCGTCGACGCCTGGACCGGCCAGATCGATCTAGCATTCAATCAGCTCGCCACATCCGCGAAAACGCCCCATGGCGTCTATTACGGCCAACTAAAGAAATCCCCTTTGTGGGACCCACTGCGGATGGATCCTCGGTTCGACGAATTGCTGTCGCAGCTGGCTCCGGGGAAATAGAGGCCGCGTCTGCATTCGTTCTCGTCCTCGTCGTCGATGAGGAACGTCTGCAGGTGTCGCGTCGCCCAGCGCCTGAAGGGGAGCCGCTTTGCAATATGGCCAGCTCTACAGCGCGGCAGCAGGCGGCTCCCGGGCACGTCTGCAGGTGTCACCATCGCCCAGCATTTGGAGGGGAGCCGCTTTGCAATATGGCTAGCTCTGCAGCCCGGCAGCAGGCGGCTCCCGGAAACGTCTGCAGGTGTCACCATTGCCCAGCGCTTGGAGGGGAGCCGCTTGCGATATGGCTAGCTCTGCAGCCCGGCAGCAGGCGGCTCCCGGAAACGTCTGCAGGTATCACCATTGCCCAGCGCTTGGAGGGGAGCCGCTTTGCAATATGGCTAGCTCTGCAGCCCGGCAGCAGGCGGCTCCCGGAAACGTCTGCACACGCTGCCATCGCCCACGGCGTTTGAACCTCGTATATCAGGACAGAATGTTTATCGACCCTTGAAACGGCCAGTTGTCCGAATTCTCGACCAATCCATGACGAACCGGATTGTTCCGCACGTACAGCCACTTCTGGTCGTACTCGTCACTACTTCGGATTTGGCGATCCCAAAAGCTTCGCTGCCAAATGGGCTTTTCATAGACGTTTCGCCAATGCCGCGAAACAAGTGACTTCCAGGCCGCAATCCAGTTTTCTAAACGATACCTCGCGAGACCGCCCTCGCCGACGAACGCATGAATGTGTTCCGGCATTATCACATATCGGCCGATGGAGTAGCCATCGCATAGGGCCCAAGACCGACGGATCAATTGGTGCACCCATTCATGCGCCAAGATTTTTCTTCGGTTCTTAGTGCAGATGGTCAAGAGCAGGATCACAGGTTCGCGATTCGACGGCGTTAAGTGTGGCGGATGTTTGCGGTCAGGCAATATCACAACTCAATAATACAGAGTTACGATATTTCGGTCAATGGATCAAAGATTACGAACGAAGTACACGCTGGCGATGGTCACACCTGCAGACGTTCTCGGGAGCCGCTTGCTGCCACGCTACAGAGCTAGCCACGTTATAAAGCGGCTCCCCTCCAGGCGCTGGGTGAGGTCACACGCAGAGACGTTCCCGGGAGCCGCTTGCTGCCACGCTACAGAGCTAGCCACCTTACAAAGCGGCTCCCCTCCGGGCGCTGGGTGATGGTCACACGTAGAGACGTTCGCGGGAGCCGCTTGCTGCAACGTTACAGACCTAGCCACCTTACA
>JAFAHI010000534.1 GCA_019237325.1 Verrucomicrobiota bacterium
GTGTCTCCTCTATCACCGGATGCCGAGTTGGCGCCCGGAATCGAGGCTCTCAGCGAGGATGCGGCGGCGGAATCTTCAGCGATCGGGGAAATTCGCTGCCCGGTGGAATCCGAGACACCTGTCCTCTCCGGACAGTGAATAGCCGCCAAGATTGGCCGATGGCCAGAGGGTCAGCACAACTGACTTTTAAGACGTTGCGGCACGTTTCCAATCCATTTTGCTTTTTGAGCGCGAGGTCGTGGCAGCTTCGGCAGCGCTTGGAGCCGCTCGGGATCCAGCATCGACTTAGGTGCACTCAAGGTAGTCATCCCACATATCAATATACAAGGCATCGCGCTCTGAGGCTTGCTCTCCCCACAGCTCGCGGGCGGCGAAGCGCACCGACTACGGGTGTTGCGCCTTTTCGACGAAGGAATGGGCGTTGGTGTCCGGGAAAACGTGGACGCCGTGGTCCCGGTGGATAGAATGCCAAGTTTGCGCGCATAGCGCGGCAGGCGCGGAATATCTCGCGTCCTCGAGCCTCGGCCTTCAGAGCCTTGACCTTCGTCCCCCGACATGCCTTGTGGCGATTTTAGCGACACCGGGCGCTCAAACGGACGCGGCCCAGTGCCGGGAGATCTCCGCCGCGGAGATCCGCTTTCTATTCGCCGGTCGCTCGCGCCTAGGTCGTTGACTCAAATTTTAGTAGAATCGCCAGACGGCATGAAAAGATCGGCTTTGGCGGCGCGACTCCGCGTTGACTTCCTCGGACGGGGTTATTCTCCAAACGAGATGCTTGTCCGTTCGGACGATGAAATAATCGGAATGGTCGCCGGTCAGTGGGGTTTCCTGTCACTTTTAAAGCCATGAAAGTTTTAGAAGACGCACCTCAAGACTGAAGGATACGACATACACGCCAACGCAAAACTCACCTTGGATATCAGCGATCCAGATTTAAAAACCGCATTGCAGTATTACGCTTCGAAAGAAGGATTCTCGAGTGGTCGAAGCTTTTTGCCTGGACCAGATACGTTGCTACGTAGCAAGCGAAGATTCGCGATTCGAATAAGCTTTTTGCTGATTGAATTGGGCTTCTGTCAATCAGCGAAAAACGAGCCTGTAATGTTAACGCTGGCGGGCGGACGCCAACGCTCTGCGGGCTCGAGGATTAACCTTTCGTGTGTTTGTGCCGACAAGTCTGTCGCAATCATTTGCTGATAAGCGGCGAAAGCGAGTCGGCTGACATCAAGGATTAGTATGCGGTGTCTCGCTCGCAGGTAGTGCCTTCTTCGCCGCTGTAGGATGTTTGTTAGCAAGGTACCATTTCCATTTACCATCGACTTTATGCCAAATGCGCTTACCGTTATCGTCGTCAAAAGAAGCATTGCTCTCATGTTGCTGTCGGTAAGGTTTGGGAGTTGCTGTTGGAGATTCAGTAGGTGCTGGTGCTGACCCAAGTGTAGGTGTTGCAGTGGGCAAGGGGGTTGCGGCCGCTATAGGCCCAGGTGTTGGCGTTGAGACAGCAATAGGTTTACTCAAATTCGCGACATTTTTTGTCAGCGTCCAATACGTTGTCGGGCCGTTCAAAAAACGAAATTCTGCCGGATCTTCAGGTGTCGTTCCACTAAGTAATACTACGATATCCATGTCAGTTGTTATTTGAGGCCTTATATGTCCATTCTCAGCTAATTTAGCGATACCGTCATCGTCATGTTGTGCTGATAATTTGTTTACCTCACTTAAAGTCTGTAATGAATCAAAGTATACCGCCCCTCCTAAGAGCGTGTCAGCAAAAACAGGTAATGATGTGATGAATGACGCAACAAATAAGAATTTCGCGACGATGCCTGACATTGCCGCATTAAGTGGAAATTGCATCCGTCTTTTTGAGCAATGCATAGGACAACTCCTCTCGGTACTCGGTTAATTTCGTCGACATGAAAATACCGAAAATTACGAAATCAGCAAAGACGGCAGTCCTTTTTCTTCTAGTTTCATATAGTAAACCTATTTATTATTATAAGTGCCAAAACTGCTAAGGTTGTCTCGTTTACCAAGCCACAGTCGTTTATCGACCGCCTCCTGTCTGGGCACTAAAATTCCGAGAATCGACGGTGTTGCAATGATGAAAAGCAAGATGATGCAGGAATACTACCACCAGATGCGGAAAGTTTGGGTGCAACATCCTGGCAGTCGTTCAGCAATACGACATCGTCAAAGGTTCGACCGTAAGAGGCGGATGATTGGCGACCCCAAAATGTTATCAACCGTTGGATTCATCGGTTACTTTCTGATGCACCAAAATTCATGCGCAGTGGAATTTGAGGAAACATCCCGCGTGGGTAGAATACCAGTGATCGGAGGACCTGATGCCTATTTCGGTGATAGCCGTAAACGCTAACCAGGCAATTCCCCCCAGTCTCGCTCTGGGTGGTGTGAGGATTCTCAGCGGAGTCGTGGAATGCGTATTCAAAGGAACCGCTACCGGAGAAATCACAAGGGACACGCTCACTTTCAACGTTGGGAGGGTCAACTTAGGTACAGGTGTGGGTCCAACAGCCAGTTGCATCATTTCGCCTTGCAGTTTCGCGTATGATGGTGCCGTGAGCGATGCGCTATGGGCTGTCGATGGGGCCAACGTTTTAGGTTTCGCTAACGAGGACAGCGGCAGCGGAACCGCAGACCTACAGATAACAGCCAACCTGGCTATTAGGGGTCTGAACGGAATCGTTCTCCGAGTCAATTACATTGTCTTTCATTTTCCGTCGTAGACCAGTTTCGATTGGCGGTACCGACCGGGCTGGCAGCTGGAAAGACCTGAAGGTTTTCAAAGTACGTTCAATGTCAGTGAGTAGATCGCACATGGATGCTCTCCACCAGGGAACAGCTCAAGAACTAAGGAGCGCAGTTCCTCGACAGAGGCTTTCTGCGGCGTTTGCGAGTCGAAACCTTTCGCCCAGCCATCTGTTCGGCTAGGCTAGAAGGTTCAACCGGAATCAGACTAGATCCAGCTTCAGCAATATCGGCTTCAGGCGTGGTATCTCACATACGACCGGTATGGTTCTCTCGAAAACAGAATAGGAACCAGAGCTTACCCCGAATAGTGTTCTGGCGGGACAGCCCACATCCTGTCAGGGATGAGCTAAATATGACGAACCTCCCAGCGATGCAAATAGCAATTGCTCCAGTTAACTCTATCGCGGTTTCATCGTCATCAAGTAGCGATCCGGAGTATCGTATTCGATCAGAAGTACTCACACTCTCGGTTGAAAAGCTTGTCGCAGGCCGGTAGCTTTCAGATCCGTTCCTTTTCAAAAAACCTGGGGTTCACAAACGCGGTTTGTAGCTCATCGCCTTCAGGTGGCCAAAGAGTCAGCATAACCGATTTTCAAGACGTTTGGCATGTTTCCAAGCCGTTTCGCTTTCAACTATGCTGTGCGGTCTGGGTCTATTTTCTTGGTCAGCTGTTCGATCGCTGCTCTCAGGCTCTCGAGCGCTTCATTCTGATGTTGCA
>JAFAHI010000305.1 GCA_019237325.1 Verrucomicrobiota bacterium
GGTTCAACCGAGTCGTGGTGGCAGCAGTGGTGATCGATGCCATGGCTTCCTTAGACCTCAAATATCGGGAAGTCAGTGAAGCAAAACGACAGGAACTTGAGATTGCCAGGGAACACCTGACGGGCAAAGACGATCTGTAGTTTATAACATCCGTAACCATAAGGAATGGCGTGCAGCTCCCGGTAGCGGCGACTGTCCCATGAGGCCCATTGGATATGCCCGACTTGACCGTTGTCTCGAAGCGACAGGCGTGCCAAACCTCAACGCGCAGTCGCCATTGGAGCGTTGATGGCGACTGCGTTCTGAGGCCTAAACCCACTAGCGGCTTCGATACCATGATGGATTTAAAGCACATTATTAGGCCTTACGGACAGTCGCCGCTACCGGGTGGCCGCGAAAGCCATGTTTCTTATGGAACAGATCCCTCACTCGACGGTTCCTAGCCCGGCGAAAGTAAATCACTGGAAGGCGATGTTCCCGCCTTCGCAATGGGTGCCGCAATACCAGGCCGATTGGTTGAAAGATGATCTCTTCGCCGGCATCACCCTCGCCGCCTACGCGGTACCGGTGGCGCTCGCTTATGCAGCGCTGGCCGGCCTGCCGCCGCAAGTTGGCGTTTACGGGTATTTACTAGGTGGAATCGGTTATGCGTTGTTTGGTTCTTCTCGACATCTAGCCATCGGGCCAACTTCTGCCATATCCCTGATGGTAGGAGTTTCGGTGGCCCCCCTGGCAATGGGCGACCCAGTGCGTTACGCGGAAATCGCCACGCTCTCAGCTTTCGTCGCCGCCGCCATGTGTATCGTCGCCTGGGTATTGCGGTTGAGCACGCTCACTAACTTCATCAGTGAAACCGTGCTGCTGGGATTCAAGGCCGGCGCCGCGCTGAGTATCGCCGCGACCCAGATTCCTGCGCTTCTTGGTATTCCCGGTGGAGGGCACGATTTCATCGAGCGCTTATTGAGGATCATGAGCCAGCTAACTCAGGCTCAGCCCTTGATTGTCACGATTGGTTTGGTCAGCCTCGCGCTGTTATGGTTAGGTGAAAAGTTTCTGCCTGGTCGTCCGATTGCCTTGCTTGTGGTGATCATTTCCATCGTTTTTATATCGATGACTAGCCTGGCGACGCGAGTCTCGACAGTAGGCGAACTCCCGACTGGTCTTCCCACTTTCAGTCTACCGATGCTTCAGCTCCAGGATGTTGATGGCATCCTTCCCCTCGCTTTCGCAGCATTACTCCTCTCGTATATCGAGAGCGTTTCTGCCGCGCGTACATTCGCCGTCAAACACGGCTACGACCTCGATGTCCGCCAGGAGCTTCTTGGCCTCGGTAGCGCCAACTTATTTGTCGCGTTTGGTCAGGGTTATCCGGTTGCTGGCGGCCTATCCCAATCTGCAGTTAACGAGAAGGCTGGAGCCAGGACACCTTTATCGCTCATCTTTGCCTCGATAACGCTCGCACTTTGTCTCCTATTTTTTACCGGCTTTTTGAAAAACCTGCCTAGAGCCGTTCTCGCCGCGATCGTGCTGATGGCTGTCAAAGGTCTCATCAATATCCGTGAGATTAGCCATCTATGGCGAGTGAGCCGGGTGGAATTTATCGTTGCGATCATCGCTTTGGTCGGAGTGCTCCTACTCGGCATTCTAAAAGGCGTTATCGTAGCCGCCGTCGCGTCGATTCTGCTGCTCCTACATCGAGTGGCTCAACCACACGTCGCTTTCCTCGGCCGCATTCCCGGTACTCGCCGTTTCTCTGATAGTGCCCGCCATCAGAGTAACGAACCGGTTCCCGGCGTGCTTGCTTTCCGGGTTGAAGCGGGACTCGTTTATTTCAATGTCGATCATGTGCTGCGCGTCGTATTAGAGCAGGTCCAGGCCGCAGGAAACTCGCTACGACTCGTGGTTTGTGACCTCTCGACTTCGCCATCTATCGATCTTGCTGGAGCCAAAATGCTATTGCATCTGGAGGCTGAGCTGGCCAAGCGCGGCATCGTTCTGCATCTGGTTGAGGCTCGAGCCTCCGTTCGGGACTTGCTTCGCCTGGAAGGAGCTGAAGAGCGGGTCGGCCCCATTGACCGTTTTGCCACCCTTGCTGATGTCATCGAAACCTTCCAAAAAGAGGAAGCGCATGGATGATTGCGTCACGAGGAAGTTTTATGATCCGCAGATCCAAAACATTGTCGCAGGTACGGGTCCGACTCGATAGCACGCTGGATTTCGGGCAGGCAGTCTCGTGAGGATAAGACGGTGTAGTAGTCCGGCTTAATGCTCGGCGCGAGACGACACGCTTCCAGCCATTCTTCTCGATCAAATGGATCGTTGGCTATTGCTGGCCAGAAACCGGTGACATCGAAAAGGTGTGCGATTCGGTCTGAGTTCTGACCTTGGAGAAGACTAACCAAATAACTGGCGACACCCACCTGAAGACCGTGAAGGTGAGACCGTTTGCTGACACTGTCCAGTGCATGCGAAATGAGATGCTCGCTTCCGCTGGCCGGGCGAGACGAACCACAGATCGACATGGAGATCCCGTTCAATAGTAGTGCGGTACCAAGCAATCGAATCCCTTCGAGGTCACGGTTAGGCCGGGCCATAAATTGGTAGACGCTTGCATCCGAAACCAAGGCGGCGAAATCATCGACCGGTGTCCCGGTTTTGTGGAACGCCAGTTTCCAATCGGTGACCGCTGTAAATTTCGAAACCAGATCACCAACCCCGGAGTGCCAAAGGATTTCCGGTGCATGCAAACACACAGCGGTATCGAGAACAACACCGAATGGAATGGCAGCCGGCAGCGACCGGCGCCGGCCCTTGACGGTGAGACTGGATTGCGAACTGCAGAAACCATCGTTTGAGAGGGAAGTCGGAACCGAGAAATAAGGCAGGCGCCTTAGAAAGGCGATGTATTTGCCCACATCCAGTGCTTTACCGCCACCGAATCCAACGATGGCATCTGCGTTTCCCGGACAATTGTGAGAAAGCTCCACCACTTTTTCAAACGCAAGCGATTCGATCGGCGTCTGCAGTAGAATCTCGACCTCTGCCGTATCGAGAGAATTGGTCAATCGCCGGATAAAGCGCTCATTGAGATCCTGGCTAAAGAACAGAGCAATTCGCGTGAACTTCTCGCGTTCGGCATAGATCCCCAAACGATCTAAGGCGCCCGGTTTGATGCGCACGACCGAAGGGATCGTCGTCTGTCTTGGGTCTAACATCGAAGGATCGGTTTTCTAGTGTGCCGTCTTTTTATAATGAAGGGACCACAGTAGGGACGAGCTCCTGCTCGTCCGCGTTTTTGATTCGGCCGTTCCGTCCCCGCAATCCCGGACGAGCAGGAGCTCGTCCCTACCGTACCTCGGCATGATTTAACGAGGCCTGACTTGACGCCGCCAGATCTAACCGAAGGATCCGTTTGAGCTCGGCAATAGTCTGAGGAAGAGCAAAGGATCCGTGCGGGCCAGGCACGATCAATTCAGATTGAGCGCCGGCAAGATGCGAGCTCCAGTATGGCACGACGCCATCCGAACTATTCGGCGAGTCGCCGCGACCCCGATCGCCAATGATCGAGTAATATGGAGCCGTGATAGGCACGGTATCCAGTGAGCGAAGAAGTGGAGATCGAGGAGACAGGCCGTTGATACCGGTCGGTAAGCGTTTATAGCCAATACTCTTCAGTACTGGCGCCAATACAATTTGCTCTGCTCGGCCTATGATGGCGCTAGGCAGCCGAATGAGACTGACTCCGATTGCACCGACCCAGCTAGTGGCAAGATAACTGCCCCGATGAGGAACACAGATGAACACAAGCCTTTTTACGCGGGGATTCGAATCGAAGATCAGCGCCTTCTTGGCCAAACTATCCGCAGGCAGCGTCGCATACAGTCGATCAGCGTCGTTGCCAAATACTCCATCCCAAAGCACGCGTTGACTGTTCGTCGATTGGAGCCGGGCGACTATTCCGCCCATGCTGTGACCGACCAGAATCATCCCTTTGGTTCGGGGATAAAGTTCGTATACTCGGGCCAGGCTTTCTCGCAGACGAAGCGCCGAAAGGATGATGGGATCACCGGTCGGATAAGCAAAAACCCAAAACTGGAACCGGCCCCGCAACTGCGGATCGGATTGGATTGCGTCGATCGTGAGGCGCCACATTTGGGGGATCGACAGCAAACCATGAATGAAGACCACCGGAATTTGGTCCGGATCGTACGGCTCAAGCATGTACAGTCCGGCCCGATCTTCAAAGCTTCCGGGACGCATCATCGCGTACAACCCCGCCAGCAGCGGATTGGGATAGTAACCAGTCGGCGCAGCGAGGTCAGCTGCCAGCGGCCTCTCTACCTTCGCTAGTTCGACCTTATCCCGCTCACCTGGCTGATACAGACTGAGAGTAGCATCATGGACACCAGCCTGTTGGGAGCTGCTCTGACTGAAATCAACTACCGCGGTGACGGGCACTGCCAGACCGTCCCGAGGCAGGAAATATTTTCTGGGCTCTGCCGGTTTATGCACTCCGACTAAAACTCCGCCCCAACCGCTACTTTGTAGCGCTTCGTCGGAACTCGTCGGACGCAACTTCTTTGGTGTACGCAAGAAATCCAAATAAGCAGGATCCCAGGTTTCCGTTCGATGCGAACCGGCCGCAAAATGGAGATGATAGATATGGTGAGATGACTGGACGGTGCTAGTCCGATCCCAGAAATCACGGTGTGACTGCAGTAAAAGAGCTAGTTCCTGGCACGCGGTGTTGTAAGTCAGCCGAGCCTGGTCCGGCTCTTCACCGGTCGATCGACTACCGTTCGCCCGCAGAGCGGTATCCGCGGCATCCAAATAGTCCCCGGCAGCGATCTGTGGATTGGATCGAGCCTGACGCGCTTCCTTCAAGCTCACTTCAGCCTGTGCCAATGGACCGCTTGCTGGCTGACTGACGCATCCGGCAGAGACGGCCAGGATGCCTGTCAGCAAAACAAGTTGAGCCGGCTTCAAGTTCACTTTCTAGCGCTCGAGAGTAGCGGACTATCTCTGATTCGTCACGTCAGAAACCTGACGGAACCATAATCGCTGCCTTTCGCAGTTTGTCTTTCCGAGCAGTCAAGCCCGTCCCGTCTCCGCCATAATTTCGGCGAGCGCTTTAAGGCCGTTCGGTCCCAATCGGCCAACACCGGGTACCTTGCCGACGTATTGGTACCAAATACCGGTGTTAGATTTTGGATAATAGACAAAACCGATGCCGTCCGATGTCTGACCCCGGAAAATCCTTTCCGAGCGATGCTCTTCAATGAACTTCGAGAATATCTCGACAAACGGGTGATTCCCATCGGGGTACAGCTCCGCAACAAGTGTGCGGATTTCATCGACGGAAGCTTCGCGGATGGTGTTACGCGCAGATTCTTTCCGTTTCTCGAGTATGTCGGCAAAATTAATCGGCTCAGTCGGCAGGTCAAACATACAATTGTTTCGGTAACGAGGTAGATTGTAACCGCAGCCCGATGCTGACGTGGACGCGGTTAGCCGCGGCTTCGAGGGTATTATCCAGGCAAGTCATTGCCGCTGCGGTTCGATCAAGTTATCGCGGCCGCCGGTAGTTCCGCTATGACACTTTAGTCACAGGAGGCGGGGCCAGTGAAAGGCGAGAAGTAAAAAGTGGGAGGCCTAGCCTTAGTAAGCACTGAGCGCGTCGAAGGGGCAGCCCTGAGCAAGCATTAAGCGCGTCGAAGGGCTGGTCAGGTCTTGGCCCCAAAGTACAATAGACGTCGCTGCTAAAGACCGATACGCTTGGCAGGAATGCCGGACTCACCCCCAGCTTGCCGCTGAAGCATGGTTTCATTACGCCGTCCCCGTTTACAATCCCTTTCTGAACGCATCCCTAAGCTACCAATAGGTTTTCAACCTTCGAGGCATCGACATCCGGATGGCAGCTAGACTAATCTGGGTACTGGGCCTGTTGATCGTCTGTTTAACGAATATTTGGGCTGCGGCAGCGCTCTACTTCGACTTACCGGCAGACGTTGCCCCGGGTATCTTAGTGGCGACTTTCTATCTAGCGAGTGTCGTTGCGCTTCTCTCTCTCTTCAGGTTCACCTGGTTGGCACTCGGGATCGGCTTTGCTCCGTTTGCTGCTGTCGCCCTTTGGTGGTGTTCGATCAAGCCACCGAAAACCCGAAATTGGCAACCCGACGTCGCCCAGACTGCATGGACAGAAAGAAACGGAGACAAAGTGACTATACACAACCTCAGAGACTTCGACTATCAGCCCGGATCACCTCCCCAACCACGTTGGGAAACGAAGGTAGTCGATCTTAGCGATTTGCAGGCAGTTGATCTGTTTATCAACTTTTGGGGATCAACCCTGATTTGTCATCCGATTGTGAGTTTCCAGTTCGGCCCTACCGAGCATGTAGCCATATCGGTCGAGACCCGGATGTCCGAGGGACAGAGCTATTCGACCATACGCGGTTTTTTTAAGCAGTTCGCTCTTATCTACATCGTAGCCGACGAACGCGACGTAGTTCGCGTCCGAACCAATTACCGGCACGAACAACTTTACCTTTACCGGACCAGCATTGGACCGGAGCGAGCCCGGGCTTTATTTCTTGATTATATGAGGACGGTCGACGCTCTGCATCAGCATCCTCGATTTTACAACGCGCTAACCAGCAACTGTACCACAAATGTACGCACGCATACCGCGGCGACGACTTCTAATCCAGCGCCGTGGGATTGGCGGATGTTAGTGAACGGTACCGTCGATGAGTTAGTGTATGAGCGGGGAGGTTTAGCCAGCCACTTGCCGTTTACTGAACTGAAAGAAAAGTCATTGATTGATGCCCGCGCCCAAGCCGCGGATCAAGCTACCGACTTTTCGGAACGGATACGAGCTGGGCTGCCCAGTTTTTGATTGAGGCGGGTCATCCGCGAAAGAACCAATAAAATGCAAGGAGACACAAACATTATGCTAGTAACTCGAGTTCTTTGTTTGATCGGAATGCTGGGTCTGGGAACACTCAACGCAGCCCAATCGGAAACTGTGCCGCCGCCTAACGTGATGCACACGTTTGACTCGAGGACCGTACGAGCGGTGCAGAGCGCTTTGCGGCAGCGCCATTACTACAGCGAGCAAGTGGACGGGTTTTTCGGTACAGCGACCGGGCGTGCAATCCAGCGATTCCAAATCGATCACGGTCTGCCTGCAATACCCGTCATCAATGGATCGCTTCTTGTTGCGCTCGGGATCACGAAGCGCTAAGCACAGACTTCAGTTTTTGCGCTGGACAGGTTACTCTAACTAGCGATGAGCGACACGGCCGCCTCGGCAGACAAACCAGACAGAGGATGGCGTCTCCCCCTGTTTGACAGCATCCGTCCGCTTGACCGCTCCGCTCTGTCAGCCAATCTGGCCGCGGGCGTGTCGTTGGCCGCCTTAAACATCCCGCAAGCGATGGGCTACGCAAAGATCGCGGGAATGCCAATCATAACCGGCCTCTACACGTTGCTGCTGCCGGTGGTGGCTTTTGCTGCTTTTGGATCGTCCCGATACCTGGTGGTGGCGTCTGATTCGGCTACAGCAGCAATTCTAGCCGGAGGTCTGACCGGCTTAGCCGCGGCCGGGAACGTAGACTATGTCTCGATGGCTGGGCTGGTGGCACTGCTGACGGCCGGGCTCCTGCTGCTGGCTCGGATTCTCAAACTCGGCTTTCTGGCCGATTTCCTGTCTCGCACGGTCTTGATCGGGTTCCTAACCGGGGTCGGGTTTCAGGTCGGTATCGCGGTCCTCAGTGAGATGCTGAGTGTGGAGGTACATGGTACCAACCCGGTTAGTCAATTGTTCCAAATCCTGCGGCAACTGCCAAATGCTCATATCCCGACTCTTTGCTTGTCGGTAGGAGTCGCTGCTTTCGTTCTCGTCCTTCATCGATTTGCTCCGCGAATTCCTGGCGCGCTGATCGCGGTGGTAGGAACGATCGCGGGCAGCGCGCTATTCGATTTCTCGGGGCACGGAATTCGCGTGGTCGGCTCTGTAGCCGGCGGCCTGCCCCATCTTTCGGTTCCAGTATTGAATTGGACGCTGGTTCATCAGTTACTGCCAATAGCTGGATCTTGCTTCCTGATGATTTTGGCTCAAAGCGCGGTCACAGCCCGAGCTTACGCCGCCAAGCATCATCAGGTTCTGGATGAGAATCGCGATCTGCTCGGCATTGCCGCCGCCAATGCGGCAGCAGCCTTGACCGGAACATTTGTCGTAAATGGTAGTCCTACGCAAACGGCGATGGTAGAAACCTCAGGCGGTAGCAGCCAGCTAGCGCACCTTTCGACCGCCCTTGTGGTAATGCTCGTGCTCCTTTTCCTCACCGGTCCTCTGCAGTTTCTTCCAGTCTGCGTGCTGGGCGCCATCGTGTTCACGATCGCTGTCCGCCTGATTGATCTTAAGGGGTTACGCGAGTTGCAGCGAAAGAGCCCCGGCGAATGGGTTCTGGCGCTTGTCACCACGGCGTCGGTTGTTCTTTTCGGGGTGGAGGATGGGATCATCCTTGCCTTAGTTCTATCCCTGCTTCAGCACGTGCGTCACAGTTACCGGCCTCACGCAGCGGTAGAAACGCGGGCCCCTGAGGGGCATTGGTTGATGAACCGTTTGTCACCCGAGCACATGGCGGCTCCGGGTCTTATCGTTTATTGGTTTGGGTCCGATCTATTCTATGCAAACTTCGATCGTTTTGCCGGCCAAGCGCATAAACTGGTGACCGATTCTCAATCTGCGGTGACCTGGCTTGTGATTGACGCAGGAGCAATCACGAGCATCGACTACACGGCAGGCAGCGGCCTTAGAGAAGTAACTAAGGAGTTAGCCAAAAAAGGGGTCACCCTGGTTTTCGCCCACATTAACCAGGATCTTAGGGCAGATCTTGATCGCCTAGAGCTAACCGAGGTCATCGGACCAACCCTGATGTTCGAGACCTTGCGGGAATGTCTCGCCGCTTACGATGCACTGCATAAGAATTGAGTGAATTAAGACTTGCCAGCATCATGACGCTTCTGAGTCTCAGCTTCGGTTGCGCTAATACAGCACAAACAACGCAAACGGAGAACTTACTCTCAGCTGCGGGTTTCAGAACCATCATTGCAACCACTCCGCAACAGCAACAACATCTGCAGACGCTTCCAAAAGATGCGATTACAGCCGTAGCTCGTAATGGGAATACTTCAGCCGCGGTACTGGTTTTGCCGAATTGCATGGCGTACAACCTTTAGCCACCGTGTTTTCTCGAAGCTTCGGAATGATGTATCTCTCGCCCACGACGGGGCGAACGTTCGAATCCAGCGGCATCCCGGGTGGAAGGCTGCCCCTTCTTCCCCTCCCAGATCAAGGCGGGCTTCAATCCGGGTCTTTTAAGGAGTGAGTAAGAGGTGTTGCCGGGCAGCCGACGCGGCAGAGACTGCCTGGACGGAACGAGGCGCGCACAGAATCACTATTCATAACCTGCGAAACTTCGCTTACCGAGCCGGACAACCGGCCGCGCGTCGACGGGTAACGAATTGGGAGGTACTATTCGCGCCCTTAAAGAGCATCGCGAGCAACGCAATTTAGAGGGCTAACGCATTGGACCAAAGTCCAATAGGAAGACCGCAGCGAATATTGATAAAGTTTCCGCGTCAGGTTACCTTGTGCCGAGCCTTCCGCTGGTCGAGCGGTGGAAGCCGACGGTAAGTGACCGCCTTGAGTAAATCTAACAGGAGTACTGCGTTCATGAAAAAATTGACGGCCTTAACTTGTCTGGCCCTTGCGTCGCAAGCGGCTATTTCTTTTGCTGGACCTCCCGAGCCAAAGGAAGTTGTTCCCACCCCAGCGCCACCGCCTGAATCTTTCTTCCGAGGCAACGAATTCGATGTAGGGATCTTCGCCACCTATGTAACCGGAACGGGCGGGGGTGGATCAAGGTCGAGAACCTTTGCCGACGGCGACACCGTCACCATCACCAGCAGCGGCAGCCCGGACGGTTGGGGTGGAGGCATGGATTTCACTTATTTCCTCCCTTGGAAATGGGTCGGTTTCAGATTCCAAGGTGCAGGTGTTGAGCTCTCCAGCTCGAATCTGACGGGCACCATCACCGGTCCGAATGACTCCTTTCGTTTCAGCCGATCGAACTCATTCAGTGCAGGGGCCGGGATAATAACAGGAGACCTCGTCCTGCGGCTCCCGCTGGATGACTTCTGGCCAGGAGTTCACTTGGCCCCATACGCATTTGGCGGTGGCGGCGGTGTTTTCACCGGTGCGGGCGGAAACACTATAAACACGCGGTTTCCAGAGCTGAATGAGGAGTTCAATCGTACCTCTTCGAACGTCAATAACGATCGTGGGCTAGGCCACGTCGGCGGCGGGCTGGAGTACCGGTTTACACCCCATATCGGAATCTTTGGCGAGGCCGGCTATGACTGGGTCGCCGGCGGCCAGCACAATTTCAATTCGTCAGTAAAAAACTTTATTCAGGCCAATTTCGGCTTCCGGTTCGCCTTCTAAAATAGTCAAGTGATCTCGCCAAATTCACGATAGTTAGCGCCGGTTTATTATCACCGTCCGACGTAGTCCGGCAGCTGCCCGGCCGTGGCCGGAGTGAGATGGGGCGACTTGTCCGCCATAGTAAGGGGACATGGGACGATGGCGGAAGTCTGCTCTCTAGCGAATTGTACTTTCCTACAAACTCAGCTTCTGCCGGAATGCCCTAGCCGCTCTCCGCGACACTTCACACTCTTCCCCACCCTTCAGCCAAATCTTTAAACCATGGCTGAACCAAGTCTCGATTCTTTCGATGAAGTGCAAGTTCACGACCTGTTGCCGATTGATCCGAAAGAAATCGTCGGCCGGTAACCGTTGCTCAAGCGTGCTGAGTGATCGATAGATTAACGGTGATTGGTTCTCAAACCGAACCCGCGTATAGTTACCTTCTGACTCTAGGAGACGGATCTTGCTGACCGGAATAAACCAGCAACGGTCCCCATCGCGAACGAACACTTGATCAGAAGACCGCAACGCCGATTGGTTTTCAGGTGCCGCCGGTTCTTCTCGCACTCGAGTCAACGCAGCCGCAAAACGGTCAGGCGTAATCGGTTTCATTAGGTAATCCAGCGCATTCACTTCGAACGCTCTCAAGGCAAACTCATCGTACGCAGTGGTGAATATCACCCGGGGCATGTCTCCCCGTATCTCCTCGATTAAATCGAAGCCGGTTTTGCCCGGCATCTGGACGTCCAAGAATAATAAATCCGGCTGCTGCGACTGAATTAATGCCAACGCTTGGTCCGCGTTCTCAGCTTCACCCACCACATCCACCCAGTTAAAATCATCCAAGAGACGCCGGACCTCTGCCCGCGCCAGTCGTTCATCATCAATTATCAGCGCCTTCATACTTGCTCAGCTCTGGGGTATAAACATCTTAACCGTCACCAATTTTGGCTCATCCTGAACGATGTCCAGTGTCGCATTGGCGCCATAAAGCAGTTTGAGGCGACCCCGTGCATTCGCGATCCCGCTTTCCCGGTATTTTTCTCCCGATGGCAACCGGCCTGGATTACTCACCGAAACGTTCATACCGATCGGAGTCGCCCGAATCGTACAGCTGATAACGCCGCCAGCCGATTGCGGGTAAATTCCGTGTTTAAAAGCGTTCTCAATCAAAGTCTGCATCACGAAGGGCGGGATCGACATCTCCATTGCCTTCGGATCGATATCCATCTCAATTTGTAACCGATCCTCGAACCGCAGTTTTTCCAGCGCCAGGTAAGCGTTTACTGTCTGCAGCTCCGTCCGGAGCGCGACGGTGTCAACCTCAGAGCTTCGCAGAGAGGCGCGGAACAGCTCAGCCAATCGCGTAATTCCTTCCCGGGCTTTCAGCCGATCTTCATCGATCAGTGCCCGGATCGTATTCAAACTGTTAAAAAGAAAATGCGGATTTACCTGACTGCGTAACGCTTTTAACTCGGCTTCCTTGACGGCAGCGTCCAGACGCAGCCGGTCGAGCTGCGCAGTCTTAAGCATTTGTTGTAACCGGTAACCAAAATAAATGGCGGCCCA
>JAFAHI010000454.1 GCA_019237325.1 Verrucomicrobiota bacterium
CCAATCTGAAGAAGATTAAAGAGTACGTTGACCGCTCGTTGATGCTAGTCACGGCGCTCGCCCCTGTCATTGGCTATGACAAGGCATCCCAGATCGCCCATTACGCCATGGATCATGATCTGACCCTGAAACAAGCCGCCCTGAAACTCGGATTTGTAGCTGAGGAGGAGTTCGATCGGGTAGTCGACCCGGCAAAGATGGTGAAGCCGTACGTGGCTACAGAATGAGCAATGATTCTTGAGCCCAGATCCCGAAGATAAAATATCCACAGATTTCGCAGATTACGCAGATTTCGCTCCTGGGGCCCCGTTGTTGCCGCAGGTTAAGTAGAACGCGACCGAGCCAGAAAGATGTTTTAGCTGATGAGCCATGACTAAGCCCAACAATAGAATCTGCGTAATCCGCGTAATCTGCGGATATTAAATTGGGATTTTGGTGGAACCAACAGGAGCCTAATTATGCGCGTCGGCCTAATGATCCCTTGCTACGTTGATGTCTTTTATCCGAAAGCCGGTATTGCTGCGCTGGAGTTGCTCGAAAAGCTGGATATCGACGTGGAATATCCCTTCGATCAGACGTGCTGCGGGCAACCGATGGCAAATAGTGGCTGCGAGGCAGACGCCCGGGCCACCGAAGAACTGTTTATTCGCAACTTTGCAAAATTCGAGTACATCGTTACTCCCTCAGGGAGTTGCACCCATCATATCCGCAACAAGTTCATCGCTACGCCTCCCAGCCCCGAACGTGACCACGTTCAATCGCACGTTTACGATCTGGTGGAGTTCCTTCACGACATACTCAAAGTGAATGAATTTCCTTGGGCGATCTTTCCACACAAGGTTGCATTGCACACGAGTTGCTCGGCCATACGCGGTCTTTTCATGCAATCAATGAGTGAGCGCGTTCATGACCAAAAATTTTCAAAACCAAAGGCCCTGCTGCAGGGCGTGCAGGGTATTGAGTTTGTTGATTTCGAGCGACACGACGAGTGCTGCGGCTTCGGCGGTACTTTCTCCGTTACTGAAGAAGCGGTCGCTGCCAAGATGGGCTACGATAAGGTGGATTTTATCGACAAGAGCGGCGCCGAGTACATCGTCTCATCCGATTTGTCCTGCCTCATGCATCTTCAGGGCTGCGCAGGCCGGCTGCAAAAGAATCTGAAATTTCTTCATTTGGCTCAAATTCTAAACGGAGATAAAGAATGAGCGTCATCGATCAGGCGAAGAATGCTGCCGAGTTCATCGAGGACAAAACTCACGAGGTTAGTTTTGATAAACTGATCTGGATGCTTCGCCAGAAGCGGGACGAAGCGGCCTTGCAGGTGCCGGAGTGGGAACAGTTGCGTGATCTTGCATCCGCGATCAAGGAGCACACGCTCGCAAACCTCGGTCCCTATCTTGAGCTGTTCGAGGCAAATGCAAAACGGAACGGGGTGACCGTGCATTGGGCTCGGGACGGGCACGAACACAACCAGATTGTTTATGACATCCTGAAGTCCAGGGATGCTGACACGCTGATCAAGTCCAAGTCGATGCTGACGGAAGAATGCGGCACCACACCGTTCCTGCAGAGCCGTGGCGTAAAAGTAAGCGAAACTGATCTCGGTGAACGTATCCAACAGCTCGATGATGAACCACCGAGCCATATCGTGGGACCAGCATTTCAAAAAACAACCGAAGATGTCGCTGCTTTATTTTCAAAGGTGTACGGCTCGGATCCGAACAAAGCGGATCCTGTCTACCTCGCGCACGTTATGCGCGAGCACACGCGACCTTTGATCACGGAAGCAAAGGCCGGTATGACTGGAACGAATTTTGCCATCGCTGAAACCGGCGCAATTGTCACGATAACGAACGAAGGCAACGCGGATCTTTCAGCGAACGCGCCGAAGCTTCGGATTTGTTCGGTCGGTATCGAAAAAATTATCCCAAACAACGAACACCTGGCGGTTTTTGTCCGTTTGCTAGCCCGCAGTGCCACGGGAATGCCGATTACCCAATACACATCGCACTTTCGTGCAGCTCGGGAAGGTGGCGAGATGCACGTAGTGCTGGTCGATAACGGCCGGTCGGACCGCCTGGGCATGGAAAAATTCTGGCCCTCGCTGAAATGCATTCGTTGCGGCGCTTGCATGAACACTTGTCCAGTGTATCGGCGGAGCGGTGGGCTTAGCTATGGGTCAACTTACATGGGGCCAATCGGCATCATTACGATGCCGACGTTTGAAATCCGCCGCTACAGCGAGCTCCCGTTTGCTTCGACCCTGAACGGAAGCTGCACAAACGTCTGCCCGGTAAAGATCAACATTCACGAACAGATCTACGCCTGGCGTGGAGTGATGGATGAAAAGCACCAGACGCCTTCCCTGAAGAAGCAAGCTATGATTATTGCCGGTAAGTTGTTGAGCCATCCCGAAGCTTACCGGATTGCGACGCAATCGACTGAAACGGCACTTAAGGTACTGCCGCGCTTCGCCATCTATAACCACTTCAATGTCTGGGGACGTCACCGCGAGGTACCAGCCCCAGCAAACGAGACGTTTCATGAGTGGTACCGGAAAAATCGAACGCATTGATACGAGACACAGGAACTTCCACTGCTCCATCTCTCCAATACTCCGTTATTCCAACGCTCCAGCTATAGATAGTATGGACACACGAGAATACATCCTAGCGAATGTTCGCAAGAATCAGCCGGCAAATCACGAGCTGCCCGGCGTGCCCAGGTTTCATCGCCAGCCCGAGTTGCTGGTATCCGAATTTGAGAGATCACTGAAATACATGGCCGGCGAGTTTCTTGCCAGTCCACCGTCTGATTTCGCAGCGTATCTCAGGGAGAACTTTCCCAACGCGAAAACCATTTGTTCTGCTGTGCCGGAATACGCAGGGGACAGAAAACCGGAAGATTACCGCAATTGGGCGGATGCTGCCGACATTGATGTGACCATCGTCCGCTCACCGTTAGGAGTCGCGGAGACGGGTTCAGTTTTGCTCACGGAAAATCAACTCCGCGTTAACACCATCGGCTTTCTCGCGCACGACATCGTGATTCTGCTCGATCCGAAAGATATCGTTGAGAACATTCATGATGCTTATGAGCACCGCGCTTTTCGCGAAAGCAAATACGCTGTGCTGATGACCGGACCTTCCGGATCGGCTGATATCGGGGGAAAAACGGTTCACCCGGCCCAAGGCGTCATGACTTTAACAGTGGTCATGTGGCCGGCTGAATTATAGAGATTAGGAATGAAACTGGAATTTGGCCATTTGCAGCGTTAGGCAGCGCCGCGCAGCCGGACCTCCCCGGGATTAAAGCTGGTATAGCCTCTAACCCAGCGCGGCGAGTAAATACGCTCAGTTAAATATGATAAAAACCAGCGGGGAAGGAACCGCTTTTTCGATCTCTATCGCACTCGCTTTTGTGGGCGGGTATGCTGATGCAGCGAGTTTTCTGCTGGCTCAGACGTTCACGGGGCATCTTACTGGGAACTGCGTGTTAGCCGCCGTAAGTGCCGCCAGCAACGAGTGGAATCTGGCTGTGCACCGGCTGCTAGCGGCAGGAGTTTTTATCGCAGGTATTCTCGCGAGCTTAACCCTTAGTCAGTTCATCCCCCATAAGTGGAAACGCTACTCCCTAGCGATCTCACTATGTGCGGAAGTGCTTCTCGTTGTGATTGCGAGCGTGTTCTTAGCTAACCCGGCCTACAAAGCAGGGTTCATTGTCTGCATGTGTCTTGCCTTAGGCATTCAAAATGACGCTTTGCGCAAAACGAACCGAATCAGTGTCCATTCCACGTATATGACCGGGATGGTGACGACGCTGTTACAAAAGAGCTTCGCGCACTTCTTTCTAATGCGGGAAGCAACGGAACCTGCGGCCAAGGAGGCAAACGACGCTGCTGTTTACGTTTTGGCGCTTATGTGGCTCACGTTTCTTGGAGGTGCGATTACGGGCGCAATGATTGTCGTGTTCTCTCACATCGCCGGTCTGTTGTTATTGGTGTTGCCGCTCAGCTTGTTGGCATATGTCGAGGTTAGAAAACGGAGGGTAGCCGGCATGCAAGCGAATGGTAAAGTGCTACGCGCCGGATGAGTGTTAGATCTCTCCGAAGGATAATTGCTAACCACATTTCTCCGCGGCAGACTGTCAGAAATCTAACATGAGTAATAGAATCGCACTTTTTGTAACCGCAGCGGTCCTGCTGGTCGCACACATCACGCCGGCCCAATCGCCAGAGCTCAGCAAGGGGGGATTGCTCCAGAAGAAGGTGCTCGGCCTAGAAGCAGCGCGAAAGATGGTGACCGCTGCGATCGCTGAAGCCGAAAAGAATCACTGGCGCGGTGTCGTCGCCATATGCGACGACGGCGGATGGCTCATCCTGCTCGAACGGATGGATAATGCAGCGATGACAGCTTCTGTAGAGTTAGCGACAGGAAAGGCACGTTCAGCCGCACTTTTCAAAAAGCCGAGCCAGGATCTGGAGGAAGCCATCAATCACGGCCGCTACGCCGCCATTACTGCACGAGGCTTTACCGAAATGCAAGGGGGGCTTCCGGTCGTCGTCGATGGTGAAGTAGTTGGCGCGATAGGTGCCAGCTTCGCTACACCTGAACAGGACGTCGAAGTCGCCAAAGCGGGACTGGAAGCGGTGAACCAGTAATCGGGAGTTAACGCTATGCAGGTATCTCGAAGGGCCGCGATTAAGGCAATTGGCGGGACCGCGTTAACCGCTGGCCTGGCGCTAACTGGGGCCGGCGCCGAAGAGCACCAACATCTACCTGATGGACAACAAAAAGAGGTT
>JAFAHI010000735.1 GCA_019237325.1 Verrucomicrobiota bacterium
AGCGAGAAAGCGGCCGACACGATCTTGGCCGATACCGAGACTTACCCGGAATCGCTCAGGAATCTGGAAAATGTGGCGGTGCATGCGAGAAGAAACGTTGCCTTCGCTCCCTTTAGCGGCGTAGCCACCGATCGAGCGGAGAAGCCCCCGGCCGATTCTCTGGCCCCAGCGCCTAACCCCGTTGGTTTGGCTCTCTCTGGAGGCGGGATCCGTAGCGCCACGTTCTGCTTAGGCGTTCTGCAGGCGTTAGCGAGGAAAGACCGGTTACGCGAAGTTGATTTTCTCTCGTCCGTGTCTGGTGGAGGTTACATCGGCGGTTTCCTCGGCCGGTTCTTTACGCGTATCGTCCGGGACGTCCCTGACAAAGTGGGAAGAGTTCAAGAGAAACTAGCTGACCTGAACTCACCAGAAATTGAGTGGTTGCGATCCACCGGAAATTACCTGGCTGGTGGCGGCCTCAGTGATCTCCGCCGGAACTTGGCGGTTTTCTGGCGGAATCTTTTTGCGGTTCATTTGGTAATTGCCGCCTTGGTGATTGCGATTTTTGGGCTGCTCAAATGGATCGGTGACGAATGGATTCAATCCCCGGCTTTGCCGTCTCCGACGCTACTTTCATTGCCGCTGAGTCCGTGGTGGGTCTTGGGCTTGGCGGTCCTTGTGTTTGCCGTTCTGCCGGGGTCGCTCGGATTCTGGTTGGCGCCGAGATCTGGAGTGACTTCTCCTTATCCGCCCCATTCGTTACTAGCCTGGATCGTGCTCCTGGTCGGCGCCACGCTAGTTTTGGCGCTGCCGGGCGGGTTGCTTTGGGGCGCCGCTCTTATCGGTATCCTTATTTTATCTTATCTCTGGCAGGAAATAGCCCGGTGGATTTTACCTAAACAGATTGAGCCGGCCCAGCAGGACGTCGTGATCCGGAGCCAGCTCACCATCGCGTTAGGAGAGGTTATCTTCATCTTTGTCGGGGTGGTCTACTACATTGCTCTCGACACGCTCGCCAGGTCTGCCGCCGCCAATGGTTTATCGGGAACCGTAACGGCGATCATGCTGGTGTTAGCTCCGCTCTTGCCTCTATTAAAGGTAGTGGCGTCGCGCCTGGGCAAAGCATACGACGCAACTAAAGGTAAGCTCGGAATTCCTCTGGACTTAACCGCCGCTATTATCGCCTTTCCGTTGGTCAGTTTTTTGTTGTTAGTCGCGGATGTGCTGGCTCAAGAGGCGTTCAAGCTCGGAAGCGCACCGGGTCTCTTACTTGTGCTGATATTGCTTGTTTTTTCTGGCGTGATCGGGCGAGCGCTGACCTTCCTGAACCTTTCCTCGCTCCAGGCTCCGTATGCGGTTCGTTTAACCCGGACTTTTTTAGGCGCTTCGAATTCCGAACGGATCTTCGGTACGGAGACGTTCGAACCGACTAGTGTTCTGGTTTCACATCCGGGAGACGATATCCCTTTCGGGCAGTATCATCCCGAGAAAAATGGTGGTCCGCTTCATCTCATTAACGTCTGCGTGAATCAGACGGCCGAGTTCGGCGTGGAGCGCGATATCCGTGAACGTAAAGGACTGTCAATGGCTCTCGGACCGGAAGGAGTCAGTGTGGGGCGCCAATACCATGCGATTTGGGGGGACCAAGCCAACCCGGCTTTGCGGGCCATTGCGACTCAAGACCCGAGCGGCTTTCATGTGCTTGCGGACAAAGACGGCAAGCCCGTTCACGTCGAACAGCTGCGTCTCGGGCAGTGGGTTGGAATATCGGGGGCCGCCATCGGCACTGGGGAAGGGTATTCTACTTCGCTACCGATGTCGCTGCTGTTCGGCTTAGCGAATATTCGGTTGGGCTATTGGTGGAATAGCGGCCTCAGCCCGACGCAGCGGCCGGGATGTCGTCCTCCCTCTCTTTGGCAGCGCATTAAATCGGTTCCTGCCGCCCTGTTTCCCGCTCAGAGCATGATCCTCTCGGAGTTCAGATCCTATTTCCGCGGACCGGCCGAACGCTATTGGTACCTGAGCGACGGCGGTCACTTCGACGTCACCGGAATTTACGAGTTAGTCCGGCGGCGGCTCGCATTCATCATCCTGCTCGATGCTGGGGAAGATCCGGACTATCACTATAATGACCTGGCCCGGTGCACTCGTCTCATTCGTCTGGATTTTGGAGCTGCTCTTGAATGGTTGGATCCAACAGGGCCACGTCAGTTCGGCGCTACGGGATGGAATGCGTTTGGCGATTCCATTCCCGATTGGATCAAAGCGTGGTTGGATGCAGACATGATAGGACGCCGGGACACGATTTCCCGCAGCGGCCTTTGTCATTCAGCCCTGGGTGAAATCCGGTATGACGGGGCGGACACACCTGCTACCTGGGTCCTGTTGATTAAGGCCAGCCTGACCGGCGACGAGTCGCTCGACGTGCTGCAATACTCAACCCAAGATACCTTTTTTCCGAATTCGCCGACCACAAACCAGTTCTATAGCGACGCCGAATGGGAAAGCTATCGAGATCTGGGCGATCATATCGGCAGGAAACTTTTTACCAATCGATTAAATCTCGCGTCGATAGCCGGTAGTAAAAAACCGGTCACTCTTTAACCGGCGCGACGCTGCAATGAACTTTGGCCCGGAAAATTTTGGACCCGAGGGAGTTACCGCCCAGGACCGCGACTACGGCGGATCGAGGTTTTCTGAGGTCTGGGCAGGCCTGCTGGCGAACCGTTACTATCGGATCTGGGGCACGCCTGGCGACCCGCCCTTGCCGGTCTATGACGTCACTCTGGGCCCCGTATTGACAGGCCTTTTCCCCTGGCCGAAAGACTGGCGTTTTCAGCAAGCCGCGAATCGTACCATCGATTCGCAGGCCGATATGCGATGGGGATCTGACGGCAAAGGCTTTCGTAGGATTCTGCATCCAAACGGCGTCTGTTTGAAAGGGATTTGGAAAATCGACGACGCGCCGGAAGGAACTCCGTATACGGGTTATTTCCGCAGAGGCAAAGAAGGCTTGGTGATCGCGCGTTATTCGACCTGCTGCACCGAATGTCGCCGGGGCCGGTATCGGTCGCTTGCTTTGGTCGGCAAACTTTACCCGACGATAGATCCGAATGATGAGACGCTTTTACGGCCCGCGAATTTCGTCCTTCAAGAAGATATCGGCGGCGCGAAAAGCAACTACATCAACGATGCGGAGGTTCGGAACGCGCCGGACACGACCCCGTGGCGGCGAGGCAAAGGGCTGCCGATCCTGCTGATCACTGGTCTGGTTTTATTCAGGGCGGACAAGCAGCCAACTTTTCGGCAAACGTATACGATCGCCGAGTTGGACAAGCCGGGCAACGAGCCAACCAGGGCGCCGGAGTTTATGCGGCTTCGAGTTGTCGACAGTCAGCCGCGGGTGGAAGGGGCGGATCTCGATTTCCGGGAAGAAATTCTCGCGCAAATCTACGACAAAGGGGATCCGCGCCCGAAACGGAAGTTGATATTCAATATTGAAGTCTCCGATGAAGGCGAGAGCCGAGGCATATTCTTCCCGCATCGCACGATTAGAAATTGGAAACGCCTCGGACACATCGTGTTTGAAGAAGCGGTCGCCTCATATAACGGAGATTTCGTAATCCATTTTCATCATCCCGCCTGGCGAAAGGACCGTAATGACCCCAGCACTTTGGCGCGCCGCCCGCGCCCGTGAATTGGGTCATGACGTTCGGTAATACTAAATTAACTACGGAACTCGGCCGATGAGCGGAACCTCGGGAAAAGCCGCGGTAACTGCGGGTACGGCCAATCTTCCCATGGGGGCTGCGGCTGCGGCAGGGATCAGCTTGAGAAGCCCAGGATCGTAACTCTGCTGGAGGCTATGAGCTTGAAGTTCGTTGAGCGTGAATCCGCCGTTAATGGTGACCGCGATCCCGACATGTTCAAAAATGAGCGCAGGAGGAACGTTCGGAACCAGGTCCCACATATTGACAACACGAAAGCAGACGTCGATCTGGACGTCGAAGATATTGACGAAGTCGTTTTGACCGACGCGCGGTCCGGCAAAATTCTGAACCTCAGGTTGCCATCGACCGTTGAGATTATGTAGCACATCAGGGGCAGCAAGTTCGCTCAACGCCGCGCCCAGGCTATGTCCGGTCAGGATTAGCCGGCGGCAGGTCGATGGAAGACCGGAAAGCAACGACAAGAGGCTGTTTCGGATCGTCAGGTAATACAATTGAAATCCGGCATGTACAGTGCCCGAACTCTGGACAGGCTGATACGGGGCTAATATAAAATCGAGATTGTGTAACCAGTCGTCGACCGATTGGGTTCCGCGGAAGGCAACAATGGCGACACCGTCAGCAACGTTTTGAACAACCCAGCCGAAACCTGGGCCGGATGCGGCTAAGCTACTCAACAATTGCTGGTGCTGGATCGGAGCGGTCGCCGCCAGCTGGGCAGCCGTCAGTGGATTGGCGGTGATCTGCCCGACAATTACATACCCAGCAGGCAAATCGGTTGCCGGATTGATCGTCTGCAGGTAGCCGGCTTCAGCCAGCTTTAGAAGAGCGTCATGAGCAAATTGGGGAATGAACGTAGCCATAATTCCTTTCCGCTAGATTTAATTAGCAATGACCAACTCAGAGGATGTGAGAAAGTAGCGACCGGTCCCTCAGAGCGATTTGCGATTTATTCTAGTAGGGTCCGGAATTGCCGCCAATACGTCATTCTCCGTATGGCGGCGCCATTGATTTTTTTGTTAGAAAAGTGTCGATGCGCGTGTTCGTGCCAGGTTTTTCTATCGCTCTGGCGACGGGGCTCTGTACTTGCTCGCTGTTGACCAACTCAGTCAGCTTTAACCAGCGTCTCATGGTGAAGGTCCGGAGTAACCTGCGTCCGGATGAAATGCTTCCTGCAGCTAAGCTAAGCAGTAAGGATGCATGGCATTTCCGGCATGTCGTAGAAGCGCCTCAGGACCCCGCTGATCGTGGCGACTGGTATGTCGCTTGGCGCACGAAAGATCTTGAAGAGAAAAACGCGCTCACGCTCTCCCAATTGTTATCACGCCGCTGGCAATGGGCCCGGTCAGCAGCGCCGTCACTGGCGGACGCAACCTATCGTGCTTTCGGAGTTTATCCCTTAATGATCGAGCCGAATCTGATTTTTCATGGTAACCCAGCCCAGCACGAACATGATAACCCACTCAGTGTTCATTACGAGACCCGCGCAGCTCAAGCAGGTAACTCGGCCTATCAACCGTCTTCCTTCATCCCCGAACATCGCACCCGAGTTAGCACGAGCCAGGGCACGCCGGTCTTAGTCGAAGTGGATGGACAACCGAGTGCGGTCTGGCCGATCCCGACCAATGGCAGTGACACAACGAACTCAAAGCAGCGCGCGTACGAACCGTTCTGGTACCAAACCGATTCTTATTCCCAACTGGCGACCGCTCGCGAGCGGGTTATCTCAGGTAAGAAAAAAGAATTACATGTGAGGGTTGGAATCCTCGATACCGGGCTGGACGACCGGCAAGTGGCTACCCCGTTGTTTGTCGATGAGAGCCGGAAAGCGGATGCAGACGGGTGGGTTCACGGTTGGCCACGGAACCAACTTTGGGCTCCTGGTCAGGCGGAAGAGATGAGCAAAACAGCGAATCCTTCCCATGGAATGGCAACGATCGGATTGCTGGCAGGACGCAAAATCATTCTGAAAACGCAGGATGCGTCGAATCAATCAAGGACTTCGAGTCCGACCTGGTTGGGAGGTGTCCCTCTTGCCAGGGTAGTTCCGGTACGGGTCTCATCGGATCCTATCTCGTTAGGAACAGCGGCGGTCGCCTATGGAATCGATTACGCCAGCAGAATTGAACACTGCGATGTTATTTCGATGAGTAACGGCGGCACACCTACCCAAACGTGGGTGGATGCGGTCAATGCCGCCTATGATCGCGGCACCGCCATCTTTGCAGCCGAAGGCGATTTTCTCTCGTTTCTTCCCTATGGTTGGCGACCGGACGGATTGATAGTTCCCGCGTCTCCCGTCTATCCCGCTGCATTTCGCCGCGTCATCGGCGTCACCGGTGTAACCAGCGAATTCAAATCCTATTCAGGTAATTCGCTTGCGCGATTGTTCCAGCATTTAAATCTCATCAGCACTTGGGGTTTTCGGGGTAGTTACGGACCGGACGGCTGGCTGGCAGGTCTGAACCCTCGGGTAAACGTTGATGAAGTAGAGGCTAAATGGGGAGCACTGCGTCCGTATCCCATCGCCGCCTATAGCCCCAATGTTCCTTGGCTCAGCACCCCTGCCTCTGCGAATAACGCAAAAGACAAAGTCGCTCTAACCGGAAGTGGAACCTCGGCGGCTACGCCACAAGTAGCGGCTGCAGCTGCCCTTTGGCTGGAATATCACCAGAAAGAGTTCAGTCCCGCCGAATGGAATTCCTGGTGTAAGGCAGAAGCAGTTTATGACGCATTACTGATCTCCGCGAAACGGGATCATGGCGATAAACCAGATCTTTATTTCGGAGCCGGACTTTTGAAGGCCCAGGACGCAATGAATCGCAACTATGCCAGTGTTCAAACGCTGCAATCGAAAGCGCTCAGATTCGGGCGTATGGCTCCCGACGAATTCAGCGGAAACGACAGCTTTTGGCGCCTACTCTTTCGGGCGCCAGCTAATGTGCCTGACCAAGTACGCGCGCAACTTGATCAAAGTGATCTACCAAAGAATGCTCCCCGTGAGGAGGCCTTGGCGCGGATCTACTATAATATGCTGCTGCTGCAGAAATGGCATGGTGGCTCGATCCCAAAGAAAAGCGCGGAGGCCGGCCTAAGAGCCAAGGCTTGGCAACTAGCCAAAGCTGCTAAACCCGCGCTTTGATCCGACAGGCCGCCGAGTCGCAAGCACTAAAGTCCCGCGGCCGCATGGCGGCCGTGGGACTAAGTCCGCGAGGTCCAGCCCCAAGCAAAAGATCGTGGGTAGTTCATCGACCGGCCCTCTGCTACGCTTTCTAAGTTAACCTTCCGGTCGATTGAGGGCGATGGCGTGATTCTGTTATCTATAGAGGTCTATTGGACAATAGTATTGGTAGTTGTCGACTATGTGAGTCAGCAAGCGCTTTATGCCTCGGTACACTGGCTTGAACCAGAATCGTTTCCGATGCGGACGGCTTGCGATCTCCGGCGACGAGTAAGAAGTAGCGCTCATAGAATTCTCTTCTTGATCAGCGGCAGACTCTATTGGCTGAGACAACAGCAGGTCACTATCCCCAAGCGGGTTTCTATCTATCTCAGTTGAAGGCAGCCGCAGGGACCACGATGGGATCCGCAGGCACCAACGTGGCAACCGACACGTGAGGCCAGGAAAGACGTGCGAAATTCAATATCACCAACTGCGAGTACTGAATTTGCGTTGAGGTGACTTTAATCTGCCGTGGCGCCGGGATTGCCACTGGCGGAGTGACAGAAAAAACCGGGACGGGTTTTCCAGGGCCTTGTGACTTGCCTTCGATGAGCAAGGTATCATCTCCCGGGTTAAAAATCGGGACCGTGATGGTTTCCTCAACGGTTTCGATCCAGAAAGTCGCGGTCATTTGCAGGGCCTGAGCGTTCGGACGACTGGGAAGCGGGGTATCATTATCCGCGCCAAGTAGGAAGGCGATATTGTCCGTGCCTCCGCCAAACAACGGGCTGGCTGGGTTTGTGGAGATGAAGATCGCGGTAGTCGAAACGATGTTCTGCGTGGCGATGTGATTACGGAGGATTGAGTTCGGATCGTCCAATATTGCTTGCGTGATGGTGCCGTTAGCGATGAAGGGAGTCAGATCCTGCGGGATCCGGGGCGTGCCTTCCTTAGTCGCTGTCTGGCTAGCGAACTCGATCTTCGTTGTCACGTTGCCTGGAGCCACTGTGGTGAACGGCGTAATGTCGACCGGGGGTATGGTCGGCGGCCCTACAATATCCTTCGAAGTCCCCTGGGCCTGAATCGTGGTGCCGTGTGGAATCGAACCCATCCGAAACACCGTCGGTCCTTCCGCAGGAGAGTCTGTTGAGGGCACACTCATCCACAGTCCGGGTTCAACGTGGATCCCGACTTTTTGACCCGGATTGGTAACATCATTGATAACTTGTAGGTAAGGGACGCCGTTGAGGAAGACATCGCCCTGCGGATCTGATCCCCGATTGGGAACAGAACCTAGACTCGGTGAAAACGAGAGGGTTTCAGAGGTAAGGTTCAGTTCCAGCACATTGTCGGTTCCTGGCGGCGGTCCAGCCGGAACGGGAGTAGGCAGGTTGGTTGGGGTCTTACTATTGTCAGGTCTGAAAATAGTATTGAAGCCGGTACCGGTCCAGGTTCCAACAAATGCGGCCAATGGTCCAAGACTAGGCGGCACAATCGGCTTAACTGGCACCGCAGGTGCAACGCCAGCTCTGGGTTCGGCTAGCGCCTCGGGTTTGGTTGGGACTTCGCCGAATAAGAAGTCTTCGGGAAGAGAGATTTTTGCCGTGGGTTTTGCGTCATCACTCATATCGACGCGGAACATCCTCCCTTCAGCACGGATCGTCTATACGTCGAACGACGTACGTTACCATCGTGCGCAGCGCTAGCTGGTTACAGGAAAAACGCTTATGCGCGGCCGCGGGATTGCTAGGATCTACCGGAAAATGACCCCGCCTCGCGCGATCCGATCAGCGCGATTTCTCTTTAAGCCAAGTGATAAGATGACTTAACGCTTCCGACATCTGAGCGTCGGATACCCTCACCGTGTATTTTTCTGGCCCGTCCTCGACGTCGATTTTGTATGAGAACATGTCAGGCATTGGTAGAACCGGATCACGATGTTGATTCACATCCTTCAAGTCCGTAGCCTGTAACAGGCGCTCGAGCTCCCTCGCATCCGGCTCAGTGAGACTCTGCGAATCCACAACACATCGGCGTCTCATCGCTGGCGGATGAAATCCGCCCGTTCGCTCCAAGGAAATTCGCATCGCCGAGAGTAACGCAATAATCCGAGCAGCTCAATTTAATGCGGTCGCTGGTTAGGACGCATCAAGTCATAAGTAGGAGGCATACCGTCCGGCAGCCGCCCTTAGGTATCGGCCTACGGAAGGATGGACCGCTACGGGGACTTCGAAACTCCGTTGATTGGTCAGGTCAGAGAATTCCGGATTGCTTGGATCTCGAGGGATACTCGATCTAGGCTCTCCTTCAACTTCTGTCCGTTGGTTTCACTCGATTTAACGGCCGCTCGCTTGGCACTGGTCATGGACATACGACGACGAAGAGGTGCCGGTGCCACACCGACCTGGGTCCAGGCATCACGAACCGCTTGCTGTTCGGCACTTCCGGCTCCGAACAGCGTGCCTGCGACCTCGAACGTTATATTGGCCAAATCACTGAACTGTGCCGATGGCCAGAGCTGCCGCAGGGCAGAGTACCAAATGTGTCCCGCACGCTCCCACGCATGACCTCCTAGTTGCTCAGCGATGAGGTAAAAAGCGTGGTTAGGAATTCCTGAGTTAATATGCACACCGCCGAAATCTCCATCTTCCGTATCCGGAAGTTGCACGTAATTATTCATCTGTTTCGGCTGCGGATCTTTTCCGCCAAGTTTGGGATCGTCGTAAGCGCTTCCCGGATCCTTCATTGAGCGCAAAGCAGTCGCGTTCATCCCCGGAGCCATGATGCCAGCGCCGATCAGCCAATCTGCCGATTCAACGTCTTGATTGTTATGGTACTGTTTAACCAGCGATCCAAATACGTCGGAAACGGACTCATTCAGCGCGCCAGATTGGTTGTGATAGCTGAGGTTTGCAGTGTGTTGGGTAACGCCGTGGGTTAATTCGTGTCCAATGACGTCAACTGCTTTGGTAAAATTTAGAAAAATTACTCCATCCCCGTCTCCGAACACCATCTGTTGACCATCCCAGAATGCGTTGTCGTAATCCTGGCTGTAATGTACTGAAGCATCTAACCGCATGCCCCGATCGTCGATGGAATTACGTTGAAAGATGTCGTTGAAGAAATCATAGGTTGCTCCCAGTCCATCGTAGGCATCGTTAACGGAGGCGTCGGAAGAGGGCGGATCGCCTTCGCCTCGAACGAGTCGTCCCGGGAGCTGCGATCCGCGCTGGGCGTCGTAAATGGTTCTGCGCCTTTGGCCGGCTGGCGCGGTGACGGCGATTGCACCGAGAATGTTACGACGTTCATGCATTCGAATAGTCAGGCTCAAGGTCCTGAGGGCTGCATCACGTAGGCGCCGGTCTTCTTCTTGACGGAGCATGGCATGCAGAACGTGCGGAGGGAGTATGCAATGAATAGGACAGCGTTTACACATAGGTATTCCAGGTTCTATTGAGCGGCTTTGCGGTGGGAACAAAACATAGCCATCGCAGTGACGTCCCGGCTATACGTCAAAATACGTATTGGCTAACCTAGCTAAGTGACTGAGCGGCGCGGTGCCGGTTTAATTGGGTCGGGCTGCTTGCCAAATCACATGAGCCACTTCGGGATGTGCGATATCACAATGCGCATCGTACTGTCCGTGGTTCCCGCTAATATAGGCATGCGCATCTAGGTTGTAGATTTGCCGGCCCTTGAAAGCGTATTCCGCGTTAGTTTTACCCATTTCTAGCCCGGTCGTAATGGTGTCCAAACCCTGGATCCCGAACGCACCGATTCCACCGTATCTGGGTAATTCCACAACTTCGAAAGCCTGTTGCTGAGCCATGCCGGCCGCCAGAGGATATGCTCGGCCGACGGATTTATCGAACTCAGAAAACGTGGTGACAATTGGTCCTTCGCATCTGTTGCTGCGAATTAGGCGGTTGAAATAGCCCGGCGTCCCTGGCCGATATTTCATGCTATCGCAGTAAGCCCAAAGCGAGAGTGCACCCTGTACCAGCACCATCGACTGCACCGGTTTCCGCTGTGAAGTGTCCGTGCTCGGGCCAGCCGCCATTCCCGTCACTACGATGCATCCAAAGCTATGTCCCATCAGATGGATGCGTGCGCTGCCGGTTTTTTCTGCCTCCTGCATGCCAAGCAATAGACGGTGAGCGCCTCCCTCGCCGAAATTTCGGGCGCGGTCTTTCATACAATAGAACGAAAGTATTCGCAGTGGTGCCAGTAGGGAACTCGAGCTCAGCGAACCGAAACTTCCCGATTCCAGGTCCGCAGTCTCGTCTATACGTGCCGCCTCATAAATCGCCTGAGGATCGAACTCGGGTCGATCAGCGCCGGGAGACGCGCCCTCGCCGCCAGAGCCGAGCCCGAGCGTTTGATCCAATCGGCGATACGCATCCTCGACTTCGATCGGAAGCTGCTCCGGATCGTCTGTCGCAACCAGCGCGCTTAGAATCGTGCGCAGTTCGTTCTGCACTTCGGAGGAGTTGCCTAGCCGTTCGGCCCAATCCTGGACCGCTGCCTCCAACGCCGGCTTCCAATCCGCCCTGGTCTGCAATTGAGCGAAGGAACCTTCCATGCTCTCGTTTCCGAAAGGCTTACTCGGCCAATGCATCCCGATGAGAAGCGGCCTAAAGCCAGGACCGCGCCGCTTGATCTCTTCAATATCGGTTCTACAGCTTAAGAGATTCTTCGACCACGCGTCGTACTGACTTAAAGCGGCGTCCATGTCTCCTAGCCAGCCATGGCTCATGACGAAGATGTCGCTGACGCCCTCCCGTATCGCGGCCAGCGCCTTTTCGCTCATAAGACTGCCGTCGGGCTCACGCCGTTCGTTACCCTGATCGTCGAACACAATCAATTGATAGGTAAGCGGCAGATCTGCTTCTGGTATATGTCTGAGAGGCATTTTTCCTTTCGGTAGAGACGAGCTCCTGCTCGTCCGTGTTTTCTATCCTGCTTTGTTCTTCGCTCAATGTCCGGACGAGCAGGAGCTCGTCCCTACCGTCTCCTGAATCCTGGATTCTGGCTCCTGACTCCTATTTTTGTGTTCTTTTGCGGCTATTAGTTTAATCGATGGCAGGCATTTAACTCAGCTCCTCCACGCGTACCCGAGCGCCCGGATCACCAAATAGCACATATGCCTCCGCGTCGTTGCGCTCGGTCCAGCGGGTAGCCAGTTCGGTATCCGGGACTTGTAATCCAAAAGACTTACGCTCAAGCAGGCTGCCGAGATTAGTCGACAGGGAAGCATACCGCTCGTTAAAATCTTTGAGGGCATAACCCAGCGGGGACCCGATGAGTGAGTAGCCGATAACATTCTCGAATGGCAGCAATTGCGGTCCTGCCCCTCTTGTAGTGATCGATTGTGGCCACGCGCGTTCCACATGTCCAAACACTCCCAGTGCGCCGCCGCTGGCATGGCTTAAGAGCGCCTTGGGAAGTGCCGCGAAAAAGGGCTTCGGCGCGATCAGTGGCGGTTCCTGATTCGGCTGGTGTAGAAACCGGTTGTGCGATGGGCAGCCCACGCTGTAACAGGCAAAATGGAAGCACACCAAGCCATGGACTTTGGCGTCCGGTCCGAGATCACTCCCGGCGAAATAGTGCTCTGATTTCAACGGTCCGAGCCCGAGCGACCTGAAATCCTGACAGAGTAAGGCGCCCGAGGCCGCGAACTGTTGAGGGTGATCCATTGGCCATCCTAGTCCATGACTCGCCGTAAAGAGAAACGCCGGAGTGCGAACTTCATCTCCCTGAAAAATTTTGGAGAGACAAGCTTTCGTCGATTGGTCCGGCGGATACAGGCGAGAGGTAAATTCCACCCCCGTCTTTCTTTTGATTCCACTCAAGATGTTTGATGGTTCGGTAGATGTGCCCAATGGCTTCACCAAATATTCCGAACTCAGCCGCGTTGGAGCATCGTTCGCCTGTCGGGGCCCGAAGAAAACTATTTCTCTGGTGTTTGGGGGACTTGCCGCGGTTTCATAGGCGACAACGCTCTCGCTGTACCGCCGGTAATCGTCCGCAATATCAAAGTGAAGCCGGCCTACACAGTATTGCACGTCGAGTATATGACCAAACTCGAACGGGATGCGGTCGGGGCTGCCTACGATGAGAACATAGAGAGGTATCTTGGTCGGATCCACGACGCCGACGCCAACCCGGTGTCGCGCCAGCCAATCGGGCACGCTTTCGCCGTCGCGATATTCGAGGTCCGGTTTTACGATGGAGTCGTCGGCGATCTGCCGGCTTCGATGCTCGATCAGCGGTGCCAGCGCGGCTTTGACCGCCGGGTCTTCCGCTTGATGAAAGACGACGCACCAGCCTGACTCTGTGAGCTTCAGCGGGTCGCGACTAAAGGAAACGCCTAGGTGCGGCTGCGAAGCCTGTTGCCAGAGGCTTTTCAGAATGCTGGCGGTTTGCGAGTCCGGCTGTGAGGCGACCGCGAACTGGGCCGCTTCGCCCGGTTGCATGGGCGGAATTAGGTAATTCCCGGTCGCGCCATCGATACCGTTTAGATAGATTTGTTCGTCAATTGCTGTGTCGACCATTTCTCGATAAACAACCAGAATGCTTGAACGGAAGAGAACAGATCCTAAGGAGCGGGTCGGAAGCCTTTTTATACAAAATTGTTAAAACTACCGAACTCCCCTGAAGCTCTTTGGAATGACAGATAACAAATGACAAATGACAGATCTGACTTTAGCGCGCCAGCCCCGGGCGTAGGAACGCCCAATTTGTCATCTGTCATTTGTTATCTGTCATTTCAATGGGCCGAGTCATCGCGACTTTGACTGAGAAAGATCTGGCAACGCTTCAAATGTCTTTTCGTATTGTCGATTTCCTTCTTTGGACTCCGCGTACCGCGACCACTCAGGCCCAAACATGTTTCGATTGATCATTCTCTTGGCTCGATCAAGGATCGCATCGACCGAGTACCGCGCCTCCGGCCAAAAGGTAACGCGACCGTTGTCTCCCGCGCTGTAAAAGCCTCCCCCTTCCGGTGGCACGCAAATCGTATAGACGCCCCCGGTATCCTGTCGCAGCGTAATAATCAACGCTAAGCGTTTGGCGCTAGCGTCATAGCTCCATACTTTAACGCTGCCATCGCTGCCTCCCGTGAACAGATGCAGCCCGTCGCTAGCCCAAGCCACGGTAGTAACTGGACCATCGTGGGCAACGATTGCCGGTGTCGGAGCGCCAGCCAGAGATTGCAAAATCACGGCTCCGCCGGTTGTGCCGATGGCAACGATTTCATCACTTGGATTCAACGCCATAGAGTAGATAGACCCTGGAATTTGAAATGCGTTGATGTATTTGCAGGGACCGTCACCAAATCGGAACTGTAGGATTTCAGACTTGTTGACATCTCCGCTCAGATGGTCGACGGCCACAAGCAGTGCATCTCCGCGATGCGACCAGACTAACCTGCCCATCTTGGCGTCTTTCAGAACTGCTTGCGTATCGGCCTTAGGTTTAGGAGCGCCAACAGGAGGTGAGCCTGCTCCAGAGTTCGGCAAAACCGCGACATCCGGATTGTCAGAAATCGGTGTCAGATCCGGCAAGTGTCTGAAACCCAAAGTGCCAAGTTGGGTTGCGAAGGCGACGACGGGATTTGCCGGAGCGCAGTCGACCGAGCGCACAGGTTCTTTCAGCAGGCAGGAAGTGGGTTTAGAACTGAGATCGGGGTCCCAAAAAGCGATTTCTCCTTCAAACTCGTGCTTCTGATACGACAGATCATATCCTATTACGAAGGCTTTCGTCTGCAATTGAAAGCCGACTGACTGGATGCCGGACTGGAGTTCAGAAGGCAAGTGGGCCTTATCATCTTTGCCTGAAGCTGGATCAAAACAGTCAACCGTTCCTTCCGAATCAAAACTGAGCACGCTGGAATTTGCAGACCGAATACGAATGATGGCATCGACACTATTGCCATACATCTTCTGGCGCGGAGGAGGGCTGAATAGGAAAATCCGTATGGCTCCATCATTGTTTGCGGTAGCGATTTTGTTAGTTGCCGGGCTATAGGACAGCTTCCAAACATTTGTGGTCGGACTTTGCTCGGAGCCTAGGTCGGTCAATTCAGGAGCTTTCCAAAACCGCAGCATGCCGTCATCGCCAACTGAAGCGATGGCGCTGTCATCGTTAATCCACGCCACGTCCCGCACCCACTGATCATGCGCCTGCTCCTTGCGGTTTACGAAGACCGGGTCGTTTCCTGTGGAAGTTTCGTCTGTTTTCCAAATTGAAACCGCGTGATCCCAGCTTCCACAAGCGATTCGTCCGTCATTGGACCAGGCGACGCTCCATATTGCACCTGAATGTGCGGGTACCGGATTTGAAGAGGCCCCATCTCGAAACCAGAGGCGCAAACTACCCCTGGCATCACCGGCCGCGAGCACGGAACCGTTGTGATTCCAGGCAACTGTATGAACTGGGATTAGCTTATCTGCCAGGCGATTCTCCAAAACTCGCGACGGCCGAAGGTTAGAGGCCTGAAAGGCATTTCGCAGACCTTCCCAGATGTAAATCCGGCCATCTTGACAGCCAGCGGCCAAGTCGCCGTTTTCATTCCAGCTGCAACTCCATACGACCGGAACCTCATCGGCATCGCTAGGTAAGCTTAGCCGCACCGGCGCTGGAGCAGGCGCGGTGTCACCTACATAACAAATCGAGACAAAATCGCTCTTGGTTCCAGTCGCGACCTGTTTTCCGTTTGGTGAAAATGCGATGCTCCATATCGTCTGCCCTCCGAGCTTGATGGGGTCGGTTAGGGCGTTGTGACGCAGGACTCGAAGTTTCCCTAAGCCGTCCCCTATGGCAAGGGTTTGACCGTCGGCAGAATAAGCAACGGCCCCTATTTCAACAGGATCCCCGACCGCGGCAGAAGAGTGTTGGCTGTAATTCCAATACGTGTTCACCAATCGTTTCCGCCGGTCCATTGTCCGATCTAGAATCGTGATGATGTCGCCAAAGAGTAAAGGGTCAATCGATGCTTTTCGGCTTCGCAGATCATTTACCAGGTGACACCCAAAGAGAATATTTCGATCAGCGCTGCCTGCAGTGGAAGCCGAGTATAGCGGCCGCAAGACTGTAAAGAATTTATAGTACCCCAAGTCAGCGTTACTGCGAAAGAGAGACCACGCTAGGGCGCCAAACAAGAGAGCCCCAGCAAGACAAGAAGTCAAAGGAACCCAGAATCGAAGATGGGCGGCTCGCCGCCGTCGCTTTGATTTCTCAACGAAGTCCAACTCTGTTTCGGAGAACTTGGCATCTTTCCGCCGAACTTGTCTGGCCGCTTCTTTTAGGTCGCGACCGTCCAGTAGATGACGAGGATCACATCCGCTCTTAACGTACTCGCGACAGCGCTTGCCGATAGTCCCAAGGTTCCGGTCAAACCAATCTTTGTTCTCTCTGAGGACTGGTTGGATCAGACGGTCGTGAGCAAGCTCATAGTAGGTTGCATGCAATCGCCGCTCTTTTCTGACGAGGTACGCAGCGTAGAGCGATTCGATCAACCGGTTGTCTAGGGCCTTGGTGACATTCGTTTCCTGACGAATCGGGGTGCGGATTCCTCGTACATCGATCAAGTTTTCCTGTATCCAGAAACGCACATCCTGTTCGATTGCTCTGTCGTTTCCCACGATCTGGTGTAGCTCGCTGCGATAGTAAGCCGCGAGCGCCTCATCAACGCTCGTTTCGGGCCGGGGTCCTTCTTCGCCCTTTGGGTTCAGTAAAGATTGGGTGATTGCCGTTGTCCCGGGAGGGAGTGTCTCGAGAATATGCTTGCAAGCGACCTGAAGATGCAAAGGCTCGACGTATTCGCCCGGCTGGCTGGTGAAGGTTCCATCTGGTTTCTGGACGTTGATAGTAGCAAGATCAGATACCAACCGATCGAGGGCGCCGGTTTCAAAGCTGTAACCTCCGAGTTCCGCCGTTTCCTGAATCACCTCTCGAGCATTTTCTTTGCTCAAAAAGTCCAGTCGAAACGTTTGCTTAAACGCGGTCGGAAGGATTTGACCAAGATCAAGGATCGGGGCCAGCATGTCTTCACGAACGGCGAACAACGCCCAGATATTTGGATTCGCCAGTGCACGTTCGAGATCGTCAAATAGCGCGTTCTTGGCTGTGTCGTGGCCGGGCAGAAAACTGAGACATTCTTCAAATTGATCGAACACGATGCAAATACAGCGTTTATCCGCGTTTTTCTCCGCGTGCACCGTGAGGTACTGCTCGATCGAGTCGCCCGCCGCACCATTAGCTAATGTCGGGTCCCATGAGCGAACTACCTCTCTCGAAAATGGTGAACTACTCGGGACGGCGGTACCGCTCAGACTCAGGCGGACCGTTGGCAAAACATAGAAATCATTGTCGGTTTCATCGGCAAGCTCTGGAAGAAAGCCGGCTGCAATCAGCGAGCTCTTGCCGGCGCCGGAAGGGGAATGCAAAAGAACGATCCGTTCCGCCAAAAAGAGGTGGGTAAGGCGGCGAATCTCGTAATTGCGCCCAAAAATCTTTTCTTCCGCCGAGATGGGTCGCGGACCAACAAACAGATTTTTCTTGGCGAGCGTTACCATTCTTTTCAGGCTGCCTGGGGCAACTCTGCGGGAGGTTGGCGACCTCCCGGCAGCCCAGCTAACAACTCAGTTAAAAAGTCGTCCGGTCTTCCCCAAAAGATTTGCACGTCGCCAAACTCCCTGATTAGCCGGGCCAGATAAGTTGCCAGATGGGTCGTTTGGTTTTGGCCATCGTCGATGCGGTTTAACTGGACGGCAACATGCACATGTTGGCGAAACGCTTCTCTACTTTCCTGATTCATCAGCATGTTGAGCAAGACTCTTAGACTCCAGTCGGTTAGCTGAAATCCCAGAAACGCGAGTGAGCCAAAGCTGGTCCGGCTGCGAATTTCCTCGGGAATTTGATCGCGGTTTTTCGTGGCCCTGATTAGAAACTCAAAGAAATCATCCTCAGTCAGGACGAGACTTTGATCGTTCTCGAAAGTGCCAAAAACTTGATAAACAATCGGCTTCTCTGCGGTTGGCGGCGCTAATTTTCCTATCTTCTTGTTCCCTCGCCAGGGCCACTCAACGATCTTCGGTTCTTTGCCATTCTTCGCCAGAGCGCGCACCAGCAGATCATCTCGCGTGGTATTGATAAAAACCGGGACATCAAGTCCGGCTAGTAATCCGTAAGCATCCTCACGGTCTCGCTTAGGTAAGGCCTGCCGAACTTCCCAAAGTAGGTCCTGAAATTCCGCGTTAACAAAGCGTTCCTCGGGCAAGCGGCCTGCGTGATAACGCTGAATTTGACCACGCAGTTCATCCCTGATGTTATGAATCGCGGTGTCGCGATCGCCGGTTACCGCCAGGAGCGATTGGCAAACATGGGGAAAGGAGTCCGTCGAGCGCAGCGGCCGCGGAAGGTGATAAGTGTCGACGATACTCTTGGCCAGGTCCTGTAGGTCGCCATGGATGTAGTCACCAAAATTAGGTCCAATGATTGGAACCAGTTTTTGTCGCTTTGCCCGGTCGATAATGGTCGCCCAGAATGCGATCCGGTTTGGATCAGACGTAAAGCCCGCTTTGAACCAGATCCGATTATCTTTAAGACGAGAGAACAAGACTGGCATCCAGGAATCCTGGTGATCTCGGATGACATCGCGGGCGGAGGCAACCGCTTCGTCGATTGCTCCATCCTTAGTGAGTTCAGAAAACAGGACGGTGATAAACCGTTGAAATGTTTCAATCGAAATCGAGCCCTGCATGGCTATGACAGCCGGAATGCCTGCCTCGACTAACCTCGGCCCCAGAGACATGGTCGTGAAGCTGCTCTGACATGAACCTAGGATCACTAATCGCGGGACCCGCAACAGCCCAGAGAATCGGTTAACAAACTCCTGGGGTTCGGCATAGGGTTTATCGAGGTTGTCCGGCTCTTCTCGCTCGATAAAGAAGACGGGTCTGCCCTGATCGCTGCCATGCCCGAGTAGATAGAGAATATCATAGTCACCTTTTTGAAGAGCGGTCCAAAGGGTGGTTAAGGTTAAGGGCTGATCAGCTCCAATTGCGTCGCAAGCGACCGGGCCGCAAGCCAGCCGCGCTCGCGCAATTTCCTGCTGAGCATCCAGCTGGGCCAGGTTGAATTGAGATGCGTGTTCGGGCGTGAGTGTGGACACCGCAATCAGAGCTCGAACTTCAACCTCTGGTCGTAGGTGTACAGAGCGGAAGTCGTTACTGAACATATACCTGGAGAACACCATGCCAGCGCTGGTGGAAATGCGGGTATTAGTATCTGGTTTCTCCAGAAGCTCCCAGTGAAGCTTTTGCAGTTCTAAGGCCGAGCTGCCGATGAATAAGCGAATCCTGCAGCGGTCGCCATTGCTTAACGTAGAATTAGCGGAACTAAGAAATGCGTCGCGGACCTTTGCGTCTTTGAAGAAATATTCAGTGAGCATGCGGCCATAAGCCGGAATGTCATGTTCCACCGCGAGCAGATGCTGGAAATCAGCGCTCAGTATCCCCTCATGAGAAGAGTTAGCCTGAGACTCCTTTTCATAATTGAATCGGAGTTCGACGCTATAGGCATCGATTTGGGTCTTGCGGATGGAGATTTCTAGATCGGCGGTTTCCATGTGCGCTACTATCCAGATGGATTATCCGTTTTTTCTGCTTACGAACTTCCTCCCATGAAAAGACTACGGCTTTTTCAGTAGGGCCGGCAGCGGCCGACCGTTTCGGCCGGAGCGCGGCCCTCAAACCGCAACATTACGACCTAGATGCCGATCCCAGCAATACGCAAAAATGCGTACAGGCGAAAACCGCAGCTGAGCTGGCTGAGACATCGGACCCAAACCTATCAGGCGATGGTGAGAGTGTTAACGACGCGCCTGAACTGTTTGCCGATGAACGAGGCAAAGGCCGGGGAGGCGGCGCTGACGCTTCCAATTTCACCGCCGCTGTTAAAGTCATGGGCGCCATGCAAGGTCATGTTTTCCGGCGGCTTTTCCCCTTCGAAAAACAGCGTCACCCATACCATGGCCGTATTCTGTTGTTCTGTCCCGCAACTCACGCGTTTCACACTCGAGTAGTTCGCGACCTGCTTCTGGTCTTCCAGAACTTTGCCTCCTTCCACCTGCCAGAGGCCCGCGACATCCGTGACATTATTTAAGCACTCGCGGACTAGCGTAAAGGTTCGACTCATACTAACTCCACCTTTCTTATGATTACTTATTAATGCTCTTTCTTCATTTAGCGAAGAAAGTTGCTACTGGCTCTAGGGTAGCGTCGATAGAAGGCCTGTCTATACGCGCTTTGCCGTACAAAGATGGAATTGAATGGTTATAGCGATGGGATCGCGCAGGAGTCATACGTAGTTCTCCGTATTGAGTAGGTAAGGCTTCCACAATAGTGTGATTACGATGCGGAAACTGCCGAGACCTTAGTCGACCTCAATTGACCAATGTCCTGGAAAGTGGTTTTTGTGAACTGACCTAGAGCTGATGTTACTCAACAAATTTTGGAGGAATATATGGGCGTTCTACTTCAGGGATTCTATAGGATGAGACCGGACAACGCCGTCCCTTCTCCTGCCGACGGTGATGCGACGATGCTTTGGTGGTGGGATCATTTGGCGACACAGGCAAACGCGCTTCGCCAGGCCGGTTTCACGGCCATTTGGTTGCCGCCGGTGCTTAAGGCTGCGGAAGGCACCAGCGCGGAAGCCCTTGGATACAGCACGTTTGATGATTACGACATTGGTTCGAAGCACCAGAGGGGTGGAACACCCACTCGCTACGGGACTCGCGAGCAATTACAGCGTTGCGCGGCGGTGTTTCGTGCCAACGGGATTGACGTCTATTTGGACATTGTAGAGCATCAGCGCAGTGGCGATGTCACGGCGTTTGTCTTTCGTTATCTCGGGGCGGATGGGACGGCAAATGCAGGGCGATTTCCCAAGGATCCTTCTAACTTCGTTCCCCAAGTTCCACGGGACCCGAATTTAGGTGGCCCGGTAGCGGATGACCTTCCCTTTGGCCGAGAACTGGCTCCTATCAACGGGCTACCACCGCGCTATGTTTCCGACAATCTGACCGCTGCGTGCGATTGGTTGACCAGGGCCCTGGGCGTACAAGGCTATCGCGTCGATAATGTTAAGGGTCTCTCCATCGATTTTCTCAGACCTTTCCTGGAGAGCAAGTCGATGGCAGGGAAGTTTGCCGTCGGTGAGTTTTTTGATGGTAATGCAAATCTGGTCAATCAATGGGTCATTAATCCAGCGGGAATGCAAGGCCGTTGCAGCGCGTTCGATTTTCCACTGAAGTTTATTCTTCGCGCGATTTGTAACAATCCTGGAGGATCCAATATGTCCGCGTTGGATCATGCGGGCTTAGCTGGGATATCGCCGCTCCACGCGGTGACCTTTGTGGAAAATCATGATACGGACCAGGAGCCCGGCGAGAGCATCGTTACCAACAAGGCTTTGGCTTATGCCTATATATTGACCTCCGAAGGCTACCCTTGTGTGTATTATCGCGATTACAGCACAGACCCGAACTGCTACGGGCTCAAACCCCAAATTGATAATCTGATTTGGATCCACGAAAAGCTGGCTAACGGACCAACCCAACAGCGTTGGAAGGATTTTAATGTTTTTGCTTACGAGCGGCTGGGCGGCGTGCACCTCCTGGTAGGGCTAAACAACGATCCCAATAACCCAAGAACGATCACGGTGACGACCGGTTTCGGCCCGAATGTGTCGCTTCATGATTACACCGGGCATGCGCCTGACGTCGTCACGGATGGTAATGGCAACGCGACCATTACCATTCCGCGAAACGTCAACGGCTTGGGATATGTCTGTTATAGCATCCAGAACCAGAACAGTGTTTTTAACGTTACACCGCTGCCGGTGGCGCAGGATTTCGATGGTGCGCCGGACCTGGACATCTTACCAGCGCTCAGCGGAAAACCCGTCAAAGTAGGCCGTATCTGGTGCGCGGCTGGATCGGTCGTGAGTGGCACGCTGACTCCAGATACGACTGGCTGGACCGCCGCAACCGCGATAGCGGTGGAATTGCTGGCCCCGGACGGCAGCGTGCTCGCTAAGGAAGTGTTTAACCTGGCAACGCCGGCGGGAACAGCTCTCCAGGCTACGGCGGGCGGGGAAGGTTTTTATACCTTCCAGCTTACTTCATCCAATACACCGGCGACCAATGCGAATCCGGCGTTCAGATTGTCAACCAGCTACACTGCTCCCTCCGTGTTCGCTCCGGCGGCAGCGGCGCAATCCAATCTGCAAATCCAGGCGGGAGACCCATCCTTGATTGGGCAATGGTCGGAAATTATTCAACTGCCAAATGTGCCGGTACACATGCATGTCTTACCCACAGGCAAAGTTCTCTTCTGGGGGCGGCGCGATCCTCCAGGTACTACGCAAAAAAATGCAGATTTCCCGTCGCTGAATAAGCGTTCTACTACCGCTTACCTTTGGGATCCCGCGAACCCGAACGCCACCAAGACAACCAGTAACAGTCCCACGGATTCTAACGGCAACTCGATCAACGTTTTCTGTTCCGGCCATACCTTCCTGCCCGATGGCCGGCTGTTGGCAGCCGGCGGTCACCTGTTCGACGGACTGGGGATCAGTAACACGACGATCTATGATCCAGTAACCGATAAATGGACGGCTGCCGAGACGATGAACGAAGGTCGATGGTATCCTACCGCCGTCACTTTGTTTGATGGGAGTGTGCTCGTGTGTTCCGGCAGTTTTCCGACCGGGCCCGTGCAGGCGCCGCCAAATCAGTCGGGGATCAATAATATCCAACAAATCTGGAACAACGGTCCCTGGATCTCGATCGTCGATTTCAAAGGGCTCCCACTGTTTCCGCGTTTGCATCTCGCTCCGGATGGACGCGTGTTTATGGCCGGCGGGCTGGCCCAGAGTTTCTTTCTCGATCCGACCAACGGTGGAACTTGGTTTCCAGGGCCGTTTCGGAATGCCAAGGCCCGCGACTATGCGCCATCGGTGATGTACGATGTTGGTAAAGTGATTTTCATTGGCGGCGGGCTTGATGTCAACAATGACCAGAATGGCCCGCCTACTAACATTGTCGAGACTATCGATCTCAATGCTCAAAATCCACAGTGGGTACAGACTTCTTCCATGCACTTTCCTCGCCGGCAGCACAACGCCACACTTTTGGCAGACGGAACGGTGCTGGTAACGGGAGGCACACAAGGGATCGGTTTCAATGTCCTCGACTCGGGGGCACCCGTTCACACGGCAGAGCTTTGGAACCCGGCGGATGGAACCTGGCGGCAACTGGCCCCCGAAGCAGTAGACCGTTGCTACCATGCCACCGCGGTTCTATTGCCGGATGGACGTGTGTTGAGTGCAGGAGGTGGTGAGTTCGCAGCTGATATCAATGTTTCCAGCCTTCCTAACGACAACCACGCAAACGGCCAGATCTTTTCACCGCCCTACTTGTTCAAAGGCGCGCGCCCCGTTATTACTCAGGCGCCGAGTGAGGTCACTTATGGCGAGGCGTTTGTTGTCCAAACTCCAGCGCCGGCCGCCATCAGCCAAGTTACCTTTGTGCGGCTGGGGTCGGTCACCCATTCGTTCGATCAAAATCAACGCATCAATTTCCTAACATTTGTGGCTGGTGAAGGACAGCTGACGGTCACAGCGCCTGCCAATGGCAAGGTCTGCCCGCCGGGCCACTACCTGTTATTTTTGTTGAACCAGGATAAGGTTCCGTCGGTGGCCAGCATCATCAAGATCGGCGCTGCAGTACCAGCGGCTTTGGCCCAGCCCTCGGACGTTGCCCAGGCTGTGCCGGCGATGCTCCGGGTTAGGCAAGCACCCTCGGAGCCGGTGTTCACGGCCCATCCATCGCCAGCCTTGAACTCGCTCGAGCAAGATAAGGCAATCCAGACACAGGAGAGGTCCGCCCCGGTCGTCGTCGGTGTCACTCCGACCTGCCCGTACGGCATATCTGCTTGCTGGGGAGGTGCGTACGAAGCTCTTGGCCATCTGACGGGAGTCAGGTTGGTCCGGCCGATTCCGAATGCAGTCGATTCTACGGCCTACGTTTACTTGCAACACGACGGATTGCCAGACATCGATGAATGGCCAACCCAGTTCGCAACCGTCGTGAACGGAATTTATCAGTTCCGCGGTGTTGAAGTTACCATTGAGGGGCTGGTGGAACCGGCTCACAATGGAAGCACTCTTTCCATTCCGGCAAATGAGGTGCGGCCTCCATTGCTCCTTCGGCCAATTATAGCGGCTGATAAGATTCAATGGGATCTTGCAACCAAGCGCTTGAAGCCGCTGGACCCGCTGGAAGAAAACGCCTTTCTCAGACTGCAGCAGATAGTCCGAAACGCTTCGGGTGCGATCCAGGCCACGGTCACTGGGCCGCTGAAGAAACTTGCCTCCGAATTTGTTTTAGAAGTCAGAGAGTTCTCGGTCTCGTAGCCGGATCTATTGATGCGGCGTAATGAAGACTGAAGGTAACAAGCCAACAGCCTAAAGACGCGCCTCGGCCGCCGCTCACCAGGAACATCGTTCTCGTCCGCGCCCTCGAGAGGGTTTGTTGGTATGTATTCCCGGCGGAATTGTCGCTATGTGCCCTCCCTGAATTGCACCCTAGAGGTCAGCACATAAACTGGCTTCGCAAAGGATTCGTTTTTCCCAGAGCCATTTGGCGACACGCTGAGCGCTTGCTGGTGGTATGTATCGGGACCAACTAACCAATAGGTCCTGCCAGGTCGCGTTTGCAGCCAGGTCAGCCAACAATAAACCAACCTCGATTCCATTTAGAAAAACCAGGGGGCGCACCAGCGATGGTGCCCGAATCCCAGGCCGCCTTGCGATTTCGTCGTCAATAACGCATGCCTCTCTTGTAAGTGAGACTTCCGGCGCTAATCTGACCAGGGTGGTTAGCCGTGGCTGCTTAGGTCGCTTCGAAAGGAGTACATTGGGGCGCGGAATCGACGAAGCACAACGCAGGTTCCAGAACGGCTTTCCGGCGTGGCGCTGGACTTCACGATAATACTGATTCATCCATACGATGTGAGTGTTTACTACCTCGTGCTGGCGGTCTCGGTAAAACTGAGTGCAAAGGTTAGAACGTTCCGGATGGTTTATTAGCGTGTTTACGACCGCGGCACCGGTCAGTGCGCTCTGCAGCGCTTTCTCGACCCCAGTCGAAGAGAGCGGATCGAGGCTATAGTTTGCTTCGCCGATCATTATATAATCAGCGCCGATAGGCTCCGTCGCGTAGGTACAGGTCGCGTCGCGAGCAGCGACTGACCGGGAGAAGGTGGCTTGGGCAAAACCTGAGAACAGCACTGTTTTAGTCATACGCTCGCGTAAGAGACGCTCCAGATCTCCGCCCGAACTTCGCCGGATGTGGGAAGGATCGCAGAAGAACAGCAGACTGACCTTGTCATCTGCGATCGGCGCTGCCCATAGCCAGCCTTCGGGGATCGCTTCGACCCGAGTTGCGCAATCGTGGTTAGCATCGAGATGCGCCCAGAGCGCGATGGTCCGTGGGGAAAATGCGACTCGTCGGCCCCCTAAACAGCTTTTCCGTCCAGCGGCGTCGACCAGGGCCTTGGCTGAAATGTTAAATCGGCCTACACCGTCCGCGAAGATCTGCCAGCCTTTCGGCGTGCGAGTAACCCTGGCCTGCGCAGGTTGGACGACGTACACACCTGCCTGACGAGCGGCTTCCAGGAGTAGCGCGTCGAATTTGCCGCGATCGACCAAAAGCGCTCCGGCCCTTGAATCGGAGGGAAGAAGCTGTGGCTCTGATTCCGCCCAACAGAGCAATGTGTGGCCAGGAGCACGGAAAGAGGTGCTTGAGATAAGTTCACCTAGGCCGGCTGAATCGAGCAGTGGCCAGATGCCGGGACTCAACGATTCACCGACCTGGGGGCGAGGAAAGACTTGGCGCTCTAGGAGACAGACGCGATGTCCCAACGTAGCTAGACGAAATGCGGCTAAAGCCCCTGCCGGGCCGCCACCAACTACGCATACATCGAGTTCCAGGTCGTGCATGGGACTCACCACCGGTTGGCGCCTTCAAACCAATCGGGTCGGGCATGAGATAACCGCGAATACGCTGCCAAACAGTAGTGCAGCCAACCACGGATGTAATCACAGGCGTTGCGTCCGCGAGCCAGCACCTCATGATGACAACCGCCCGAGCAGAGATATCGTGCCCAGCAGCCAGCACAGGGCTGCTGCCTATTAACATGTCGCTCGGCCAGCCATCGGTTCTGCCGCTCGCGGTCAATTCCGCTGGTCAAGTCGCCCATGGCCCCTTGTTCGTCACCAACGAAACGGTGACACGCGGCCAATTCGCCATCGGCGGAAACGCCCAGGTAACCCGCGCCCGCACCGCACGGGTAGGGGCGATGGGTGCCGCGATGCAACTCGCGCATCGCGTTGACCATGTTAGTAAAGGAATACCGCTCGCCGCCTATTAACCGGCGCTCAAATTCGAATCCGCACTCGACCATTGCTTCCAGCAGCTGAGCTAGATCGTGTAATCCCATCTCGCCGCGGCCGGCCGGCGAACGCAGTAGTGGCGAAAAACCGACACTGTGAAATCCGATTCCCAGGAAATAGTCGAGGCTCTCACGCAACTTAACGTTTCCAGGGCTAACCGTCGCTCGAACCGAAACCTGCATCTGGCGTTGGATGGCCAGAAGCGGCTGAACCCGCTTCATAATCACGTCAAAAGTGCCGCCGCCTCGCTTGAACGGGCGCTGCTGATCGTGGGTTTCGCGTAAACCATCCAGACTTACTGTGACGGCAAAGCCGTGCCGTTCAAAAAAGGCGGCATCCTCTTCCGTAACCAACGTTCCGTTAGTAGTAATTGAGAAAGTCACATTGACGCCGCGATCCTGAGCCAAGCTGGCTGCATACTCGGTCGCTGAGCGCAGCACCGGCCGATTGGCTAGCGGTTCGCCACCGAGAAATGCAAGGTTCACCCGCTCGCCTCGAAGCCGATTTCCTATGAGTAACTCCACGGCCCGTCGGGCAGTATCCCAAGGCATGTTCTTGGCTGGTCCGCCGAAATCGCCCTGACCGGCATAACAATAGGAACAGCCCAGGTTACATTTTTGGGCGATGGCGAGCGATAAAGCGTGCAGTGGGGCAGATTGAAGCGGCGTATCATCGATGAAATCGGTATGTCCGACGCCCAAGTCTCCCAATAATTGCTCGACGGCGGAATCTCCGATTCGGCTGGCTGCATCCAGTTGGGCGAGAATCTCCTGGTTCACCTCGAATAGCCGGGTGCCATTCGTGACCAATAGCTGTCCAGAATCAGTTAACTGTTGCCAGTGCGCATGCCGGGAACGGGGCCGTGACGACGTAAATAGCTCCCTCGAAAACGACATACCTGCGGCCTCCCTCAATGCGCTATTCCGAATCGCTTCCTTCGATTTCGAATTTCAGCAGATGCTCCCAGTTCCGGAATAATTGTTCGTACGTGACCAGACGTTGATCCGTGAAGTCATCTATGATGTAAACCTTATCCGCTCCGGGATTCCGATTCAGCTGCAACCAATTGTGGCCTGCGCTCGTACCGTCGGCTCGCGCTTCGACATTCACATAATCGGGACGGCTGGCGGCCCAATAGTAGCAGGAGCATTCCCGATAGTCGTTTTGCCAAGGGGAGCAGAGGCTCTGGGTCAACTCGCCAGGCTGTAACAGCTCACGTTTGATGACGCCAGTGCCGGCTTCAAAGAAAGGTCGGACCTTGAGAGATATTTTGGTCTCTGGCCCGCCGCCTTCGGGAACAAAAATACAAGCGACGGACTTTGCCTGCATCCGGAGAGCATCCGCCAGACAGTTTGACCACTCCAGATTGGTCTTACCAACCATCGGATTATTTGCGGCTGCGTTTTCGTTTGGAGGTAAAGAAACAACGGGTCCGCCGGCGCGCGTAGGCCCCTGGAGTACTCCGATAACGCTTATCCCGTTCACCGAAATGAGGCGCTGACCGATCAATTCTCGTAGCTTCGGTGAAGCGTTAGCCTCGACGTCGACCACGAAATTGTCTGCCTCGTGAAGAATGATGCCCGCGAATACCCGTCGCCAGACATTGCGAAAATCCATTTCCAAGCCCGGGAAGGCGTTAGAGATGGCCGAGGAAGGGTGAGCCACCGGAGGATTTCCCTGCGCATGATAAAAGATCGCGGTCAAGTTGGTGGGCGTCAGGTCAGAACCAGCGTTCGAGGGTGCGGGGTCGGGCGCAATCTCGAGTGCAGCTGCATCGACCTTGGAAGCTTGACGGCGGGTGAGGGCAAGATGGCTGCCATCAGAGCCTCGCATCATTCCCGGCATCTTCCGCCGCCCGTCATTCGAAAGATCGCCGACTTCCGTGTAGCGCCTAAGAACGCCGGAAAACCAGGCCATAGTCCTACTGTTCAATGCCAGCAGAACGCTCTCGTGGCGCGCTCGGAGCGCAAGGGCGTCGACCACAGACGGATCAAAAATCGGTTCCGCAGCCCGTCCTGTGCCGGTGTCTTGGTTCGCCATATTGTTAATAGAAGGCGAGTTGAGAGCGGCGGTATTCATCAATCGCACGGTTTCAAGAGCGCGGCGAACGATGGATCCGACCTCCGCCATGGGCACCGGTCCCGATACGGCTGGCCCCAGTTCAACCTGCTCCAGTTCGTCCGCCACCGAACGTATCGGCAGACCATCCGGCGCAAAGCTAGGTGGGCCGCAGGTAATTCTCGCGATCGCCGTCAAGGTCTTGTCCGCCAAAGTGACTTGGACTTGCACGATGCCATCGCATTCGTCGTCAAGATAACCGCGGCTGACACCACGCACATTGGCGAAGATCCCTCCCGGCTCTGTCGAGGGCGGTCTGCTAGCCGGTGCATTTGGATCGCCGTCCCTAAATTTGCTCCAAGAGCCGCGCGTTTCATCGTACACATCTTCGGCGATGTTAGGATCGCCTGTCTTCGGACCATAAACTTTCCCAGAGGCGGGAGTGAAACGGAGACGAATTTGAGGAAAATCAGCAGTAGGCTTCAGATAACGCACCGAGCCAAACGGAAGCGATTTTCCGGGCTTGAAATTAGCGCACTTGCCCTGCAGCGATTTGCTGCCGTGGTCGTTAAATGCGGTGGTGCTCGCCGTGATCTTATCCTTGGGATCACCGGTGCGGCGAAAAGCTTTGATGTTGCCAACTTCGACGCTCCAGGAAACCGCCGTCTCATCTGCACCGAGGTCCTCCAGGGCCTGGAGAGTTAGCGGCGCTAACGTTTTGGCTCCAGCGGTCAGCATCCAGACTTCTAAGAATGGACAGACCGGCTTGATATTACCCTTTGCGTCGCGGAAGGAGACGGCAGCCGGCGTGGTTGAGCTGACAATGGCCCCTGTCACCGGATCTACCACTAACGTCGGCGCGGGAACGAGGGATCGGTAGCCAACCGGATTGGCAATCTCCAAGGTATAGTTTTCGAGCGGTGTGGCGGAGGAGCCGAGCCGGCCGATGGCAAGCGGAGGCAGGATTCGGATTTCCACGATATCGGGCATAACTGTTTTTCTCCTTCGTTTATTGAGATGAAACCCGATTGGCGATCTGCATAGCCTCGGTGTCCGCTTCGGTCATCCCTTTCAGAAAGCCGGCTCCGCGGCTTGCCGGAAGGGTGATGAGGGAAGCCACGATCATTTCAGCCGATTGGAGCATCGAGCTCTGCAGGCGCCAGCGGTCGGCTTCAAGGGTAGGTAATGAGAGGGAGGCCGGCATCTCAAAAGGCGGGGCGGCGGTGCGTTTTTCGCCAGCGGCCGCGGTGGCCGGCAGGGTGAATAAGAGACCCGCGATTGACCGGATCGCATACATCTCGGAAAAAGCCCAACTCAGCAATAGCCCCCGAGGCGTACCGTTCAGGTCGGTCGGGGCGGGCGATTCAATCTCTAGCGCATGCCGGAGAGTCATTAATAGGCGCCGATATCGCGCGTTGAGCAATTGCGCCCACAAACGCGCCTCTGGTTGGGTGATCTCGCCGAGGTTATCCGCGCCGGCTCCTGACGTTAGAACATTCGGGTCTTCGACCGCGTTAAACGCTGGTTGCCAGGAACCGTCTTCCGGGAACTGCCGATAAATACTCAGGAAGTGTTGGAAGTGGGAATTTGGGTCCGCCGCGGCGGCTGCGGTTTCCGGGCCTTCACCTTGCTCCGCGATTTTATCCAGAGCATCGAGTGCTTCAGACCGTTTACCGACGGACAAAATTAGAATGTCGTGCTGCCCCAAGCCCCATTCGTCAAATCTCGCCTGCTGAGAAACGGAACCGGCCGAGAAATCGGTTGCCGGAAGCGACTGCACGATCGTCCGTAACTGTTCGTAGAGCTTGCCAACCCGGTTCACCGGCTGGCCGGTGTTGTCTTCGTCCGCTCGTTTGGTAATATCGGCGATCTCAGTTGCTGAAACGCCGTCGATGCCTTCTGCCGCAGCGATCGACGGCATTTCGGCGAACGCGTATTTGGCAGCCGAATTCTTGCTGAGAGGTTCGAGCCGGAACGCGAAGGGATAAAAGCCTGTGTTCATGGGAAACTCGTCGCGCGCGAGACTCAGGGGCGCGCCCAAAGATCGCAGTAGATTCTGCACGGTGATCAAGTGGCCCATTTCCTCGCGGGCAACGGTTCCCAGCGCTTTCCGCCAGTCACGGACCAGTGCCGCTTTGTCGCTGGCAAATTGGTCAGGGTCTCGCAGTGAATACGCGGCGAAGAGGTACTGCACCATCAGCGAATGCTCGACCTCTGCTGCAATATTGAGCAGAAAGATCGCTTCATCCCGAGGAGCGAGGGGTGGATCATGCACGGGAACCGCATCGGCGGGGGCCGACTGCGACGCGCGCAGCGCCCCCGTAGAAAGCGAGCGGAACAGCAGATGCCGGCGTCTCAGGGCTGTCATGCTGGTACTAATTGATGGGCTGGCAGGGGGCTAAGACGTTGGATCTTCCGGACCGTTCACTCGATTCGAGTACACCAGCTGTATGGGCACCGTGTCTCCATTCTCTAATGGGACCTCTTTGAAAACCAGTTGAAGCGGGTCTGCCTCAAAGACCGGGAAATCGCCGATTTCCTCACCTTGATCCGAGTTCCAACCGATAAAATTAGTATTTTGTGTGCGGATTGCGTCCTCGACGTCGGGATCAGTACGCGCCTCCTGGAGCTCATGGTAGAAGGTAGCCACCACATTTTTCCAGGGCTCATCGAAAGCGACAATCCCGTTCTGGCTACCGTCCGGCAGCGCTTCGGAAAAGACGCCGACCGCAAAATAAACCACGGTTCCGCCGGCATGAACCGAGCCATGGTAGCCGCCAAGCCCATTGAGGGAACTAGCGGCATCATCGGGATCACCACCCAGTGGTCCGCCTTTGTGGTCGCCGTCGCCGTCCTTATCGCCGTCTTTATCGCCGCTGGGAGCCTTATCCGCGGCCGCAGCGGTTGTCGCCACCGTTACAGTGGTCACTACGTTACCGGAGCGTATCGTGGTTACTGTATTAACTGAGAATGGGCTTGAGGCCGTTTCCGCTGTGGCAGCCTGCGCGCCGCCGTCGGTAGTCAGGACGACTCCGCGCGGGAGGAAGAAGTTAAAAACCGTGGTTGCCGGGTCGAATTGATTTAACCGACCGGCCGATATCACCTGCTGCTGGACGAGAGTGTCCATCGTCGCGCGCGAAACGGTCTTCGGTTTTGATATGGCCAGCACTTGCGAGGGAGCGACGGTCGTGGTGACTGGTCCGTCAGAGAAATATTGATCGATTACCGTATTGAGACGCGCATCGGTCATGGCCGCCCCCAGCGCGCGGTCAATATTCTGAATATCCGTCGGGGCCCAAGCGGCCTTGCCGCCGACGTACAAGTTCACGTAGGTAAGCTTGGCGACTGTGCGACCTCCGCGAAAGCGCAGGTTATGCGCCGGAGTCGAGCCGAGGCCCGAAGCCAACGCGTCCGCGCTTGGCGACCCTGGCCTCGGTCGCATGTGGACAATATTGAGGGCTTCTGCCGCGTTGGCTATGCGGCTACTCTTTTCTGATCGAGTTGTTTTCCCGTTCGCGACGATTGGTCGCGCTATTGTAGCTACTTTACTGAGAGGTTTGATTCGTGACATCGGAAATCTCCTGCATTTACACTGATAACAGCGGTGGTTAATGAAGGCGGTGGGTTTAATAGTCTAGCGGATCGGCCGGTTCTCCGAAATACGTAGAATGACGTATGCACCGCGAATGGACGCGAAGAGGAACCGCGAATGGGCGCGAATGTGCACGATTATAAAAGAGGTGCGCAGCCTGTGGAGCGCTGCCTCGCTTGCGAGGCCGACAATGCGCGCAGCGCCCAAACAAATGCCTGTCCTAATAGAGGTGCGAAGTACTGGAATCAATTGAGTCCGGCCGTGGCCGGATGCGTCTGCGAGCCCTAGGTTGGCGTAAACAAAAGCGTGTAGCGCTGAAGGCGTGCAAGAAATGGCCCATCGCGACGGGAAAGAAAATTCGTTCTTGAGTCGAGCACGTTGTAGACGGCGCCGCCCTCTGGCGCGCCTACAGCGCTGGGCCAGGTTGTTGGCGCATTTTTATCTGAAACTCAGTGATCTGAATTTTTGTATATCTATTGCGAAGGCAGCGACTCGACGAAAAAGCGAGGCTGTCTAGATCTTAAGAAACATAAAACCTCACTAGTACAGACTATGTCAGTGCTCCTTCTGCCCTGGCTTACAATGATGGCCGTTTTAGCCGTCGGCCTGGTTCACGCGTTAAGACGAGATCATTAACGTAAAAAGGGGCATTGAGTTAACGCTGTGCCGCTTGGGAGCGTCTTCACCTATTTCGTACGTAAGTTTCCGTATTTATACTAACTCGTGAGCAGTTAGTTTCATTTAAGCCAAATTTCATATGAACCGCATAACCACTATGAACCACTTACCCGCGGGCGCTGTCGCGCAGAGAAGAACCAATCCTACCAAATGGATCGACATTGTCCTTCATGTCAGACGACGAAAGACCCTTCCAGATCTCTCCGATCTCGATCTGGTTCCGCCAAACAAGCGAAAATATATGAGCCGTGAGGAATTGGAAACGAGTTACGGTTCTGCCCCGGATGCGGTCGCGAAAGTTGAAGAGTTCGCGAAAAAGCATGGTCTGACGGTGACGCAGAACATTCCCGGAGCAGCCACTATAAAGCTTGGTGGTAGCGTGGCTAAGATGACCGCGGCCTTTAATAAGCCACTCTTCGATTACACACATCCGACATTGGGAGAATTCCATGCTTCACCGCAGCCGGATGAGATACCACAAGAACTCGAGGGAGCGATTACCGGATTTACGGGATTTAATAATCAACGCCATCTGCGCCGGCGGAGAGTACAATCGGGGACCAGCAGCGCAAAGACGACAGCAAGAGGACTAAACCCCTGGTTCTTACCAACAGACTTGGCGACGATTTACAATTTTCCGCAAACTAACGCGGCCAATCAATGTATTGGGATACTGGAGTTTGGTGGCGGGATTGAAGAATCGGATATCACCGCTTACTTTGATAAAATTGGCGTCCCCGCGCCGAAGGTGGCGACGATCGAAGTGGATGGTGTTTTGCAGAATCCGCAATCCGATCCAACGTCGACTGAGGAAGTGATGCTGGATATAGAAGTTGCCGGAGCATTGGGAGGAGGCGCATCGATTGCTGTTTATTTCTCAACGTTCGATCAAAAAGGGTTGATTGATGCCTTGAATGCAGTCATCGCGGACAAAACCAACAGTCCGTCGGTTCTCTCCGTTAGCTGGGGCTGGGACGAAAACCAGCCGTTTGGGAATAATGGCATCATCTGGTCGCCGTCGGCAATCGAGCAAGTTAACGAGAGTCTATTAGCGGTAGCTCATCTCGGCATCTCCGTTTGCATTTCTACGGGCGATGACGGTTCTGAGGCGCAAATCCAAGACGGAGTCGCTCACGTGAATTTTCCGGCGACGAGCCCTTACGTGTTAGCAGTCGGTGGTACTACCCTACACGCCAGCAACAACGGTAATGGATTGGCCCGAGCCGCTGAGACGGTTTGGAACGACGGACCCGGGAGCGGAACAGGTGGTGGAGTGAGTGACGTAACGCCAGTGCCGGACTGGCAGAAAGGTCTCGTCCCTGCCTCCATTAATCCGGGTGGATTTGCCGGGCGAGCAATTCCGGATGTCTCGGCAGATGCGGATCCAGCGACTGGATATTTCGTCAGATCAGGTGGTAAATTCACCGTTGTTGGAGGAACTAGTGCGGCTGCACCACTATGGGCAGCACTCATCGCTCGCATTAACGCCCAAATCGGAGCGCCTGTCGGGAATTTCAACGCGTTGCTCTATTCGCAATTTGGGCCAAATCAAGTGCTATTCGATATCACAGAGGGCAACAACGATACCGATGGCCTATTAAATGGTCAGTTTCCGGCGGGTCAGGGTTGGGATGCCTGTACGGGCTGGGGTAGCCCCGACGGCGTTAAGCTAATGAACGCGTTTAAGAATTTGGCCGCACCTTCCGTGGCAGCGGTAGCGGAGGGTGCGACTTCGAAGAAGAAGTCACATTAGAGTGACGTTGAAAAGAGCGCAGCCGAGTAAAGCCGCGTAGCGGCGCAATAATTATAGTCCGGCCGTAGCCGGATGCGTCTGCGAGCCCTAGGTTGACGTAAACAAAAGCGCCCAGCGCTGAGACAGCATGAAAAAGACGGGGCGGGCTGCACAAGGAGGTAAGCGCTCCCGCCAAGCGGGATTACTGCCAATCAGGCAAGTCCTGACGCCCCGGAACAATGACCTCTAAACCGGTATTTGGACCCGTGCTAGCCCGCCACGTCAAGAGGAGCGTCCA
>JAFAHI010000748.1 GCA_019237325.1 Verrucomicrobiota bacterium
AAGTTGGTGCTGCTCAATATAATGTTTAACCGACTCCGGAACCAAATAAGTGATCGATTCCTGGTTCGCAACTCGGTTTCTGATCTCAGTAGAGGAGATTTCTATCCTCCGCTGTACAACCGGATACTCCGGAGACTGAAAATCCTCAGAGCGACTGAGAACGACAAAATAAACCAGCTTCTTCAGCTCCTCGAAGCGATGCCATTCGGTCAAACGATCAGCATTGTCTTCCCCGACCAGGAAGAAAAGTTCTGCTCCGGGATCCCGGTTACGGAACATCTTGACGGTGTCGATAGAGTAAGAAATTCCACCACGCTCGATCTCGAGTGGATCCACCGAGAAATGGTCTTCGCTCGCTATCGCCAACCGAAGCATGGCCAAACGGTCGCCAGCCGGAGCAGAGTGATTCTGAATCTTGAATGGTGATTCAGCCGCGGGGACAAAAACCAGCCGATCCAGTTTGAACTCTTCCAACGCCTGGCGGGCTAAGATCAAATGGCCGTGGTGAACTGGGTTAAATGTGCCGCCGTAGATCCCAATCCTCATAGCCCTTTAGTCTCCAAACTGCGAATTGAGACAACGGATCGGGAAAAAAAGCCGATCCGTCGATGCACGCGGATAACCGCAGATAAGGCGTGGTAAAATCCGGAGCCAGCTTTCCAGAATCTATCTGCGTACATCTGCGTTAATCTGCGGTTGATTTGTTGCTCGATTTTTTATCATGGTCAACCCTTGCCATTCCCGTATCATGCATCCCAAGCCTATGGAACGAAACCATTTGGGTCAACTGCTGCTAGTGGGAGTTCCCACACCCGAGTTGGATTTAGACACCGCAAGATTGTTTCGGCGGATCCAGCCGGGTGGCTTTGTCTTGTTCGGGCGGAATGTAAAATCCGCCAAGCAGCTGCGACAGTTGGTCGATGATTTACGCGGCTTGAGCGACCAAGAACCAATCGTCGCCATCGATCAGGAGGGCGGCCGGGTGTCGCGTCTCAAGATGATCGGGAACGAGCCTCCGAATGCACAGCAGCTACGTGAAAAAGGCGACGAATCTCTGATCCGGGCTCATGGTGTACTCACCGGAGAGCTGTTGCGGCTATTCGGTTTCAATCTCGATCTTTGTCCGGTGCTCGATATCTCGTTCGACGATGAGGCGGACAACTCGCTGCGCGGCCGTTGTTGGGGAACGAGTGTTCAACAGGTTGTCCGGTTCGCTGGCGTCTTTAACCAAGCACTGCTTTCCACGGGCGTCCTCACTTGTGGCAAGCATTTTCCCGGTTACGCTGCTGCCGGGCTTGATCCGCATCACGATCTGCCGAGGATCGACCGGTCTCTGGCTGAGCTTGAGGATTCCGAGTTAGCGATTTTTCGGGCGTTCCGCAACCAGGTCAGCAGCATGATGATCGGGCATGCTTGGTACAGTGCATTCGATGCTGAAAAACTGCCGGCTTCGCTTTCCGCTAACATAGTTACCGAGCTTCTCAAAAAGGATCTGCAATTCGAGGGGCTAACGATGACGGATGACCTCGATATGGGGGCTATCATTAACGAATTCGGGTTCGGAGAAACGATTTCGCGGGCAATGGCGGCCGGAAACGATATGGCCATGATCTGCCACCGGGTTGCGATGGCCGAAGAAGCCATGACAATTCTCGGCCAACTCGACCGCCCAATGATCGATCGCGCCTTGGAGGCGGTGGCCGGTTTCAAGCGCCAGCTCGTGAGTCCCACTCCCTTCTCAGAAGCCCGCTTTCACGAGCTCGACGAACAGGTCTGGAATTTAAGAGTCGCAACCCTCGGAGCAGAAAAAGCGGCCCAGCGCAGCCCTGATGACGGCAAACGCTCCCCGGTAGAGGTGTACTAGCGTTTGGCGTTTGGCGATACGGCGACAAGCGGGAATGGAGGGGAGCCGCTTTGGCGCGCACCTCAAGCACCTCGCGAGTTCGTCTCGGCGTGTTGCATGGCCGCAAACTTTGGCAGCAGGCGGCTCCCGCGAACGACCCCAACGCGTGGTTTGTCTCTTGGTGAGTGAAATAAAATTATTCGAACCGACCGATGGGCAAAACATACCGCTGGGTAATTCGCGGGAGCCGCCTGTTAAACTCGATGTTTTGGCCTTCCTCGCGCTGGAACGAATATGCGAGGTCTTTGGGCACGTGCTAAAGCGGCTCTCCTCCAGTCGTGCTCGTTTAGCGGTCCAAACGCCAAACGGAAAACGCGAAAACGCGAACTCTAGTTTGAACTGCTGCCATCAACACCTATTATATGGCAAGGAATGCTGGCTGAAATCGAACAGCTCTTGGTCGTTCAGGATCACGATACAAACATCAAAGCCCTTCAAAACGAGCTCCAGACGCTTCCATTCGAACAAAACCGATTGGAAAAAGCGATTCAGGATCGCACCGCAGCTTTAGATCGCGACCGGCAGCGAGCAAAGGAGATCGAGGTCGAGCGGAAAAAGCTCGAATTAGATGCAAGTACCCGGCGCGATCAAATCGCGAAGTACAAGACTCAACAGTTTCAGACGCGCAAAAACGACGAATTTCAGGCACTCGGCAATGAGATCGCGCGGTTAGAGAAAGAAATCAGCCAAATCGAAGATCACGAAATTGATCTCATGGAGCAGGCCGAGAATACCGGCCGCGAAATCCAGCGTGCAGAATCGGACTTCAAAGTCGAGCAAGCGCAGCTTCAGCAGCAACTGGTGGCGCTTAAACAGAAGGGCGAGCTTCTTACCACAACGCTTGAAGAAACCAAGGCAGCCCGGCAAAAAGCGGGCGCCGCTGTCGCTGACCAGGAGCTGCTGGGGAGGTACGAACGCATTTTTCAATCGAAAGGCGGAAGTGCGGTGGTGCCAATCGAGCATGAAGTTTGTATGGGGTGCCACATGAAGAACACCACCACGAATGTTCATCGGGCAAAACTGGCGCGCGAGGTGGTTTACTGCGAGCATTGTGGCCGGATGCTCTATTGATATTCAATGTCTCAACCGTCCCAACGCAGCGGATGTGGCTGCTGCGGTTGCCTCGGCTGCTTAGGTACGGTTGTATTGGTACTGGGGCTCGCGGTAGTCGCGCTGGTCTTCCTTTTGTATCAAACCGCCGCGAGCGATCGTCCATCCCGGCCGCCGGGCTTGGTGGCAAATCAACAGGTCTACGTTTCGGCTCGAAAAAAATGGGACGACTTTAACCGGGACAGTTCTATCCGGGTCCTCGCTCTATCCGATCCGGAGATTAATTCGCTACTCGCGAAAGCACCCGAGGTCGGCTTCCTCGCCGGTGGTGCGACGGTTACCTCACGCGAAAATGGGATTCAATTACAGCTGAGTGTGCCGGTCAAAATCATCCCATTCTACACAAAATATATTAACGCGGACGTGTTCCTGCGCCCGATCATCACCGGCGAAAACATCGACCTCAATATATATGGAGTCGACGCCGAGGGCCGGCCGCTGGATGCCGCCTCGCTGCAGCGCTTCAAATCGCAGGCGCAGCCTGCCATCAACATGATTCTCACCGGCGCCAACCAATGGGAAGGCCCCCGCGCCGTTCACGAAATCCGACTGCAAAACGGATCCGTCACGTTGTTGAGGTGACGAAGGCGAAACGGCGAGAGGGCGAAACGGCGAAACGGCGAATGGGCGATAGTGCGCGAGCGGTAGGGCGAAAAACTCGGCGCGCTCCTGGTGTCGTTGCTGTTTGCGCTGGTCCGCGCCGGTTTTGAGCCGTTGTCGTGGCGCCGTTTTCACAGACCTTTGGTTAAGAACTGAAGGCCGCTCGGTTTTCGTGGGAGGTATCACAACCCACCCCGCGGCTCAAAACCGGCGCGGATTGACTTCGCGGAGGAACCAAATCTTGGGTGCGCCGAGTTTTTCGCCCTACCATTGATTGTCGCCGTGTCGCCCATTCGCCGTTTCGCTGCATCGCCATTGCATCCCGCTCCCCGACGTGCAATATCCGGGCTCAGTGGCAACGCAACGAAAACCAAAGAGCCAAGCAGGCGCAAATACCCGATTTGTCGGTGTCGTTGGTTCAGACGAAGGCGCCGTAAAGAAGCGGGCTCACGAACTTGCTGCGGAACTGGCTCCGAAGGATGCAGGTGATTTTGGCGTCGACCTGCTGGATGGCGCAGTTGAAAATACGGACCAAGCCGTAACTCGAATCCACGAGACCGTACAAGCGATCCAGACCTTGCCGTTCTTTGGTTCCGAAAAGCTGGTCTGGTTGAAGGACGTCAATTTTTTGGGTGATTCGGCAGTTGGCCGTTCTGCGCAGGTGCAAACTGCCCTGGAACAATTGAAAGAGATTCTCTCGGACGGGCTACCCTCGGATGTAACGGTCCTTTTGAGCGCTACCGAGGTCGATAAGCGACGCTCCTTCTATAAGGCGATCTCGAAGCTGGGGCGATTCGAGCAATTTGATCGTATTGATACGAGTAAGTCGGGATGGGAAGAGGCGGTCGAGGGCATGGCTCAACATATGGCCGGCCAAAGGGCCCTTAGGTTCCAGCCGGACGCGTTAGAGGCGTTTGCCAGACTGGCCGGAGCTGACTCGCGGCAGGTCGAGAACGAGATCGAGAAGATCGATCTGTTCCTCAGCAGTGATGTTGCCGAGTCCTCGCAACTTCAGCAGAGCAGAGAAATCAGTCTCGAAGTGGTTCGACGGCTGGTTGCTAAGACGGCAACCGGTGTAATCTGGGAATTAGGCAATGCCATTGCTCGCCGCAACCTGAGTGAAGCTTTGGATTTGCTGCAACAGCTCTTGTTTCAAGGGGAAACCGCGATGGGCATTCTGTTTGCCGCGATTATCCCGACCATGCGCAATCTTCTCGCCGCCAAGGAACTGTGCGATAGCAATGGGCTAAGACCTCCTCAAGCCCCTTTTCAGTTCGGAACCATGATCAACCGCCTACCCGAGTCATCCGTTTCCTTCCTCCCCAGGAAAAAAGACGGGAGCATCAATACCTACGCTCTGGGACTAGCAGCTTGCGAGATTCATCGGTTTTCTATCGAGGAGCTTCGACAAGGGCTTAAAGATTGCCTTGCTGCGAACATCCGATTGGTGACAACTCAACTGGAGCCCAAGCTGATTCTAAGCGACCTCCTGGTTAAGCTCCTAGCCTGACAGGAAGGGTGCTGGATTGAAAAACGGCTCCGGAGGAGCCAAATCTTTATAGCTTGAGCCGGAAAAAGCGGGACCAGTTCCGGAGGAGCGACATCTGTGCGTCTGAAAGTACGCACCAACAATGAGGTGAAAGTCCTCATCGGACAGCAGCACTGGCCTGTCCGTAGCTGAAGGTAACTGCGCTGTCGAGAGACGGGGTGGAGAGCAACCGGAAGCGAATGACCAGTCCATAAACAAAACAATGTTGAACT
>JAFAHI010000114.1 GCA_019237325.1 Verrucomicrobiota bacterium
TTTTGGAAGGAAGCCTGGCTGAAACGAGTTTCCCAGGGAAGTCCGGAACCAATAACTTTCGCGACTCGTGCAGGAGCTTCGGTAATCGCGGGCGGCCGATCCGGGCTGTGCACCGAGGACGATGTGTGGGCAGGCAGGTTGTCAGGAAACGCTAGCGAAGATCATCAAGCTTTTGTTTGCCAGGCGACACAGGTCCCAGCTGCTACCGAGCCCCTAGCGTGGTGGGAGTGGAGGCAGTATCTAGAAGATTTAACTTCAGGAAATGTGAGTCTTGCCAGAGTGGCTCGCGGCGTTCTCTACATGTTTTACCAACATCGTGTGATTCCCTTTAGGTACCGTTTGGCACCGTTGATGCGGTGGATTTACGACCGGTTTCAGAAGCTTTGGGGTGGTATCCCGTATCCTCGCCGTCAGGGAAGCATTCCAACCGGCGAACCGACGCCGACGATGACCCTTAATTTGCAACCGGGCGAGTGGGTGCGGGTGAAAAGCTATCAAGCCATATTGGCGACCTGCGATCAGGCTAACAAGAATCGCGGGATGAAATTCGATGCCGAGATGGTGCCGTATTGCGGTCGGACCTATCGAGTGCTTAAGCGAGCCACCCGAATTCTTGATGAAAAGACCGGCAAAATTCAGGAGTTAAAAAATCCCTGCATCATATTAGATGGGGTCGTGTGCCAGTCACGTTACAGCGAATGTCGTCTTTTCTGCCCGAGGAGCGTTTATCCATTCTGGAGAGAAATCTGGCTGGAGAGGATTTAGTGCACCGTCACGCATATAATGGTGACATCGTTATATGCGAGACGGTGCACTATGAAGCCAGCGGCAGTGTCTCATTCACATCTAAGTTAACATGACAAAGGATGAAAAATTCGCCAGATTTGCAAACACGGACTCGGTTCGTCAGAATCTGACGCGAAAATCGGTTCGTGGCGTCTTTTTTATGGTGGGAGGCGGTGGTGTAGACATCGCCGTCCGGCTAGTCTCCACTTTTTGGTTAGCTCGACTGTTAAGTCCGTCTGATTTCGGGCTGATCGCAATGATAGTTTCTATCACTGCGATCGCGGAACAGTTCTCGGAGCTCGGGCTTTCTACGGCGACGATCCAATCTCGCGAGCTGAGTCATCAACAAGTAACGAACCTGTTCTGGATCAACGTTGGAGCGGGTTGTTTGTTCAGCCTTGCTATCAGCGGGCTAGCTCCCGTCATTGCTGACTTCTATCGAACACCTGAACTGGTGGCCATGACGCTCCTCATCTCTACGACGTTTATTTGGGGAGGCCTGACGGTACAACACCAGGCGTTATTGAGTCGGCAGCTGAAGCAATCTCATCTGGCGTTCATCAGGGTGGCAGCGAGTTTTCTCAGCCTGGTTTTGGCAATCCTGCTGGCAGCATATCACTTTGGTGTTTGGTCACTCGTCTGGCGGGAAGTAAGCAGAGCCCTTTTTGTCGCCGTGGGGATGTGGTTGTTTTGTCGATGGTTACCTGGTTGGCCGCGGAGAGATGGCGGTACCAAAAGTCTACTCCATTATGGAAGTCATTTAACGCTAAGTCAGCTGGTAACGGCCTGCGTAGCCCAATTAGACCGACTCCTTATCGGAAGATTCTTTGGAGCCGGCCCGTTAGGACTGTATCGGCAAGCGCAACAGTTGATATTAACACCGATTGACCAGCTTAGAATGCCGCTATATAGCGTCGCGTCGCCTTCGCTCAGCATATTACAAAGCGATCCTTACCGCTATCGTCGATACTACCAGCGGATTGTGTTTGTGATTAGCCTTGCAACTATGCCCGCCGGGCTGTTTATAGCAATCTACGCGAGAGAAATCACCCATGTCTTACTCGGTCCCAAATGGATCGCGGCGACCATATTTCTGCGGGTGTTCGGAGTGGTCGCCGCCGCGAAACCAAGTTTAGATACAACGACGGTAGTGATGTTGACTATGGGAATGTCCAAACGATTGTTGACCCTCTCTGCTGCGTCCAACGGACTCTTAGTAGTTTTTATTTTTGTCGGCCTTTACTGGGGTGCTGTGGGGGTCGCTCTCTCAAACATCGTCAGCATCGCGGTTTTGATGTTCCCAATGCTTTACTTCTCGCTTCGGGGCACGCCGGTGACCGTCAGCGCATTCTTGAGCGCCATTAGTGTTCCGGTGATTGCGGCCAGCGTTATGGCAGGAGTGCTTTTGGTAATCCGGAATTTCGTTTTCCAATACGGGATGACCGTTTCGCTCTCCATCGGAATAGTCACGGCCGCGGTGATCTACGCGGTGATGGTAGTTTCGCAAGTTCGTGGACGAAGTGAAGTCGGTAGCCTGTTTGCGGCTGTGTTCCGTTCATTCCAGAGGCCATGGCCAAATGCCGTAGTTAAGCCGGAAGCGGAAAACGTCAGTGTGAGTTAGAAGTGGCCGGGTCGATGCTCGCGCGCAGACGCCAATGACGCGAAGCTCTGCCAGGTCCGTGAATAGAAGCATCGAAAAGTTCGAGGCGGGGGTGAAGTGAGACCGCTAGTTCTACTATGGTTAGCGAGCCTAATCCCGCAGGAGTGGATCGCTATCAGCACGAGGTGGACAACCGCTGCCCCGTTGTAACGTTTACGCTGACGATCAGCGTTCAATTAAAATAATTTCCCCTCCCAGTACGCCTGCAACCGCCCTGTTCCGAGTTACCTTCAACCCACCGCTGTACAATCCTGAATCGCCATGAACAGATCTCTCGACCTAGAGCATACGACCCATCTCGGCTCGCAAGCTCTTATTGAATATGACCGATATATTCGGAACGTCGGATTCCGGTATTATGGACCGTTATCCCGCTTGAAGGGCTTTGCCCGACTTAGCAATCTGGCGGCGAAATTCGATACGTTGTTCGAGATGGTCAACACCCGACTGCCTGAGGGGGAATCCGATATGAAACGCAGGCTGCGGCCGCTTTGTGACATACCGCGGATGTCTACGTTCGCCATTGGGGCCATTATAAACCGCACAGTGTCGTGTATGAACCCGAAAGCGTGCTTTGTTAATGTAGGTGTCTGGAATGGATTTACCTTGCTGAGTGGTATGGTGGGAAATCCCGGCAAACGCTGTATCGGCGTCGATAATTTTTCAGAATTCGGTGGTCCCCGAGAACAATTTCTAGGGCGGTTCAACGCTTACAAGAGTGAGTCCCACGAATTCTTCGACGCTGATTATCGGGCGTACTTCGAAAGCGTTCACACGGGTGAAATTGGCTTCTATATTTACGATGGTAATCACAGCTACGAGAACCAACTGCTCGGACTAAAGCTGGCTGAACCGTTCTTCGGAAGTGGTGCTGTCGTCCTAGTGGACGACACTAACGGCAGTGAGCCCCGACAGGCGACGCTCGATTTCATTCATCAGAGTGCGAACAAGTATGAAATCCTGCGGGACACTAACACTCTCGCCAATAAGCATCCCACCTTCTGGAACGGAATTATAATTTTCCGGAAGTGCTAAGTGCATAAGTCGATGGCTGCAGGAAGACGATCGTAGTGGTCACTTCTGATTAGGCTAAACAAAATCGCTATGAGCTCGGTTGCCCTCTCCAAAACGCCGGCTCGCTGGCCGGACAGCGGCCAGCGGAACCCACAGCGTCTTACCTGTCTCACCGGAATGCGCTTTGTCGCGGCTATGGCGGTGGTTCTGTTTCACTTTGGCGCCGTGCCGGCCATCCCTGGAACTAGCATGTGGGGAGTCGGTCAGGCGGTTGGTTTTTTCTTTATCTTGAGCGGCATTGTACTTACCTACGCGTATCATGACGCGATCACCACCAGAACGATCAGTCGCTCGAATTTCATGAACCGTCGACTGGCTAGGATCTTCCCGGTGCACGTCCTGACTTGGTTGATCGCGACGGTTCTCCATCTGTGGTTTGGCTGGATTTCCAGCACGGAGGCACATCCCATCGTGTCTTGGCTTGCCGGGTTGTTTTGTGTGCAGGTCTACTGGCCATCGCCGGGCTTCGTCGGCAGGTGGAATCCGCCGGCATGGAGTATCTCCTGCGAACTATTTTTCTATGCGCTCTTTCCGTTTTTGCTTCCGCCCATGGCTCGCCTTTTGAAATCGATGAGATCAATCATCGCAGCCATGATTTGCATCTATCTCGGGCAGATATTAGTGAGTGTAGTACTCAGCGGAATTGTAGATGCGATTTTCCGTTCGGGCCATGCGATCCTGGGTTACCACAGTGCTTCCGAATTGGAAAACACGGCGATGCTCGCATTTCCTCCACTCCGTCTCAGCGAGTTCCTCATTGGCGTGTGCATCGGTCTTTTGATTCTGCGACGAGAACCGCAAAGCTTGGTTGGGGGGTGGCTCAAGGCAAACTTGCTTCTGACCGTCTCCGTGGTCGGTTTTATTCTGGTGATGTGTGTGCCACCTGCTGGGCCCGTACAGGCGTTTTTGCAAAAGTATCTGTTGGATCCTGTATTTGCTCTCTTATTGGTAGCGATTGTGAGTGGGGTCACCGTGGTGGCGCCGCTGCTTGAGAATCGAGTGGCTATAGTCTTGGGCGAGGCTAGCTACTCGCTGTACTTGATCCATAGCTTCTTCACACCCGAGCCGGGTTCAGGTTGGCTGCAATTGATAGTCCGGATTGCTGCCAGTGTCCTTTGCTCGGTTATCTTGTATCGGTGGTTTGAACAGCCTGCACGTCGAATTTGGCGGCGGGCCTTTAAGAGTCGCTGAAAGCCGGTCTGTTGCTAAGTCTCAGCCAATTAGATGATCAGCTCCCAATCGAGTTCCGTGCCATTATGTATCGACCTAGATGGCACTTTAATTAGAACCGATTTGCTTTACGAATCGTTGGCCCGACTATTGAGACAGAAGCCGTGGCTCCTGGTGATGGTTCCTCTCTGGTGCCTCCATGGAAGGGCTGCCCTGAAGCGGAAGATCGCTCAGCATATCTCCATCGATGTGACCTGCCTTCCTTATAACCGTGCACTGTTAGATTGGCTGCGGGAACAAAAGGCGGCCCATCGGCGGTTACTGCTCGCGACGGCAGCAGAAGAGTCACTGGCGAAGCGAATCGCCGATTATCTGGGTCTGTTTGATGGGGTGGTTGCTAGTGATGGTCTAACCAATCTTAAGGGTAAACACAAACTGCGAGCGCTTCGGAAAGAAGCAGGTCTTGCCTTTGACTATGCAGGTAATTCCCGGGCTGATCTGGAGATCTGGCAGCACTGTAAAAACGCGATCACGGTCGGAGTATCTGCGTCCTTATTGAAGAGGGTTCGAGAGTCGGTGAGAAACGTAGCTATCTTCGATGCTCGGTTTAGAGACCGCGGGTCTTATGCGGCAGCTTTTCGGCTCCATCAATGGGCTAAGAACGTGTTGATCTATATCCCGCTCATCACGGCGCATCAGATCCTTGATCCTATCCTGCTGGTGAAGAGCAGCATTAGCGTGCTGCTCTTCAGCCTGTGCTCCTCTGCCCAATACATTTTGAACGACCTGATTGACCTCGAAGGTGACCGGCGACACCCAAAAAAGCGGACTCGACCCTTTGCTAGTGGTAGCATTCCTTTACAGGCAGGGTTCATTATGGCGCCGGTCTTGCTGGTAATTAGCGTCAGTGGCGCGTTGCTTCTTTCCAAGTGGTTTGCGTTGCTGTTGATAAGCTATTTCGTTCTGTCGTTCTTCTACTCACTCTATTTAAAGAGGATTGTGCTTTTAGATGCGTTTCTTCTATCCGGTCTATATATGACTCGCATCATTGCAGGTCATTTAGTGACGGGAATACCGTTCTCAATCTGGTTGCTGTCCTTCGCGTTCTTTCTCTTCCTGAGCTTAGCGTTTGGTAAACGTTGGGTCGAACTTGATAATCTGCAGCGGGCCAATCGGGTTATGGTGGGCCGAGGATATGAAGTAGGCGATATTACGCAGATCAATCTTTTCGGTGTCTGCAGCGCCTTTCTCTCGGTTGTGATTTTCATCCTCTACCTGCAGAGCGACAAGGTGAAAGAGATGTATAAACAACCGGAGCTATTGTGGCTCTTATCACCGTTGTTTCTGTATTGGATAAGCCGGATCTGGATCCTCTCGACTCGCGGAAAAATTAACGAGGACCCTGTCCTGTTTGTTTTGAAAGACCGCGTAACTTATGCGGTTGGTCTGATCTCCGGGTTAATTATGTTTGCCGCGACCGCCGATTGGTCTGGAATGTTGTTTCTGCATTAGCATGTCGAGATTGTTCGAGAAGACGGTGTCGGCCATATGTTACGAAGTCGCCCGGTCGCAAAGCGATGTTGAGAAACCGAGTCAAGAGGACTGCTACCGGGACGTAGTCGAATTTGTACTCGGGCAATGGTATCGAATGCCTCGTTTTCTTGCCTGGCCATTGCGCTTAGCGACCGTGGCATTTGCGGTTCGAGGACTTTTGTTCGGCAGCGTTTTCCACCGATTACCACCTGGTCGACGTGCGGTCCTCATAGAGTCGTGGCGTCGCTCTTCGGTCGGGTTCTGCCGTGATTTCATCCGATTCTATCGAGCGCTGACGATTATGGCGCTCTATAGCAGAGAGGCGCGCCTGTAATGAGAACGAATAGGGGAGCGGAAAAGCAACAGGCGGAGGTGGTGGTGGTGGGAACAGGCCCCGGGGGCGCCACCAGCGCGCACATTTTGGCTGAGCATGGCAGAGAGGTGCTATTATTGGAGGAAGGCCCCGATCTTCCGTTGGAGTCGTGCCCGCCCTTCAGCGTAGAGGAAATGGTACAGAAGTATCGGGCGGGCGGGCTTAATCCCGCTCTCGGCAATGCGAAGTTAACTTTTGTCGAGGCTCGTACGGTGGGTGGCGGTAGCGAAATCAACAGCGGTTTATATCACCGTACGCCCGCCGAAATTCTGGAGCGCTGGCGCGATGACTTCAAAGTTCGCGAAAGTCTGGAGAGCGATTTGTTGCCTCATTTTGAATACTGTGAGCAAGCATTAGGAGTCGGGACTTACCCAGGTTTGCCCCCCTTAGCATCACGCAAGTTAGAAGAGGGCGCCAAGGCACTCGGATGGCGAGCTTGCGAAGTGCCTCGCTGGTTCAAATACGATAGGGCTCCTGGGCCTGATGGCTGCGCCGACGGCACCCGCCAATCCATGACGAAAACCTTTCTGCCTCGGGCGTTGCAGGCTGGGGCGCGTCTCCTACCGGAAACGTATGCGCAGCGGCTAGTGCGATCAACGAATGGATGGAAGATCTCAGCAATTCGCAAGGGTAAACTTATCGAGATTCGAGCGCGAACCGTTTTCATCTGTGGAGGTGCTCTGCAGACCCCGCTCTTACTGCGGCGGAGCGGGATTACCAAGAATGTCGGCAACTCGCTCGCCATGCATCCGACGGCAAAGGTGGTGGCCCGTTTCAACGACCAAGTTAACCACGAGGCGCTAGGGGTTGCCGTTCATCAAGTGAAAGAATTTTCGCCACGGATCAGTTTTGGTTGCTCCGTTTCGTCGCGACCGCACCTGGCACTGGCTCTGTCGGACTATCCAGAATTGGGGCGTAAGATAGGCGAACAGTGGCGCCATATGGCAGTCTACTATGCGATGATCACCGGCCCGCATACGGGAACTATCCGACCGGTATTCGGATTACGCGATCCACTGATTCGTTATTCTTTGTCTGCTCTCGACTTACAGGACTTGAGTACAGCCCTGCGACGGTTGGCGCGGTTATTGTTAGCCGCCGGTGCGACAACCGTATATCCCGCGATGCCCGATAGCCGGCCGATTACCGCTGAAGATGAACTTTCGGCTATCCCGAGCGAGCTGCCAGCCAGCCGTTCGAATCTGATGACAATCCACCTATTTTCTTCGTGTCCGATGGGAGAAGACGCGGCGCGCTGTGCAACGAATTCGATGGGCCGGGTTCATGGGACTAACGGCCTGATCGTCAACGACGCAAGCCTAATCCCGACGGCGCCCGGGGTTAATCCTCAAGGAACCGTGATGGCTCTAGCCCGGCGAAATACGCTGCATTTTCTTGGGAAGCTTTAGCCTGGAGGGTAAACGTGCAAGGTGGGTTTGAACTCGCTCTGATCACTGGTTCAACCGGATGGCTAGGCAAGAGTTTTGTCCGCATCTTGGCAACCGGTCGATTAGAGCAAAACTTACCGAAGGATTTCCCGGTACCCGTGCGGTTGCGATGTCTGGTGCAGCCGGGCGAGGATGGCGCCGCGCTGCGGGCGATGAGCCCGCGAATTGAAGTGGTGGAAGGAGATTTGCGAAACCTGGCAGACTGTAGACGCTTTGTAAACGGAGCGCGCGGCGCTTACCTGTTTCACACCGCAGGTGTCATCCACCCTGCCCGAGTGAGGGACTTCTACCACACTAATGTTGACGGTGTCCGCAACCTGCTAGAGGAGGCTGAGAGCCAGGGAGTGCGTCGGGTTGTGGCCATCTCATCTAACTCACCGATCGGCTGTAATCCCCGCCGGGACCGGCTCTTCGACGAAGCTTCTCCTTACCACCCGTACATGAATTATGGCCGCTCGAAGATGATGATGGAGTTAGCCGTAAGGGAGATTGAATCGAGAGGAAAGTTGGAAACGGTTATCATCCGGGCGCCGTGGTTCTACGGTCCCAACCAGCCGCCTCGCCAGACTCAATTCTTTTCCATGATCCGTCAGGGAAAAATTCCCATTGTTGGTTCGGGCAGCAACCTGCGTTCGCTGGCGTATGTTGATAATCTCTGTCAAGGGATGCTGTTAGCGGCTCTAACGAAAGCGGCCCGTGGGCAGGTATACTGGATTGCTGATCGGCGGCCTTATTCCATGAATGAGATTATCGACACGGTGGAACGGTTGCTCGGCGAAGAATTCCATCTGCCGGTGACCTACCGTCGGGTGAGGTTGCCGGAAGTAGTCGGAGAAGTCGCGTGGTTAGCTGATAAGATGATTCAGACTGGTGGTTACTATCACTCAAAAATTCACGTGCTTTCTGAGTTGAACAAGACCATCGCCTGCTCGGTGCAGAAAGCGCAGAACGAGTTGGGCTACCGTCCTAACGTTAACTTGGAGGAGGGGATGCGTCGCTCCATTGCTTGGTGCGTTGAAAACAGGATCCTGATCTAGATGCTTCACTTAGTTACAGGAGGGTCCGGTTTCTTGGGGAGGCTGATTAGGCGGGAATTGCTGGCCCGGGGTGAGTACGTCAGGGTCGCTGATGTGTGGGAAGAGCCTGAACGGCATCCGGAGACTGAATTTTCCTTTTGTGATGTTCGTGATCGGCAGGCGGTCCGCGCCGCGATGCGCGGTGTCGACGTGGTCCACCACAATGCTGCGCTGGTCCCGCTGAGCAAATCCGGGAAAGCGTTTTGGGAGGTTAATGTTGAGGGGAGCCGGATCGCCGCTGAAGAAGCGGCCCGGGCTGGAGTCAGGAGCTTTATCCACATGAGCTCCTCGGCGGTCTACGGCGCTGCGAAGGAACAACCGATAACGCTTAGCACGCCTACTTGCCCTGTGGAGGCGTACGGACGTTCGAAACTTGCGAGTGAGCTCGCGGTACGTGAAATCTGTAACCGGTTTGGTGTCCAGTTAATCATTATAAGACCTCGCACGATTCTTGGCCCGGGGCGGCTGGGTATCTTTCAGATTTTGTTCAAGTGGATTAGTTGCCATACGAACGTTTACGTAATTGGCAGCGGGAATGTGCCATTCCAATTTGTTCATGCCCGAGATCTGATGGATGCCTATATGCTGGCCGCCGCGCGATCCCAGGCTGGCACCTACAATGTGGGCACCGATCGTTACGGTACCATGCGGCAGGCACTCGAAAACTTGATCGGGTACGCAAATTCTCGATCCAAGGTGCTGAGCCTGCCAAAAGCTTTGACGATCCGCACGCTGCAAATATTAGATCTGCTGAGGCTCAGTCCTCTGGCTCCCTATCATTACCTAACCTATCATAAGCCTTTCTGCTTCGATATAAGACACGTTCTGCAGTTAGGTTGGGCCCCACGATACTCGAATGATGAAATGCTGCGGGAGACCTACGACAGTTTTCTCGGTGAAGCAGACAATGCCGATCCGGTGAGCACGCTATCTCCCCATCGCAAAAGGGTTAACGAAAGCATTCTATGGCTGTTGAGAAAGCTATCCTAGGCGGTGCGACCGCCTTGACATTCGGTAGGGCTGGCGTCTGGAGTGAAGTCCGCAAGTGGGGACCGGCGCTTGTTAGAATTGCGGTAGTGCTGTGGTCCTTTATTTGGACCTATATAGTTGGCCATTTCGGTCTTTATGCGTTTGACCAATCGATCATGTTTGACGGTGGTTGGAGGATCCTTTGTGGGCAAGTGCCGTTCAAGGACTTCATCATGGCCTTCGGTCCGCTTTCGTTCACGGTGCAGGCGCTGTTCTTCAAACTGTTCGGAGTTAACTGGACATCGATGGTGTTGGCGGCGGCGTTTGCGGGCGCCATCGCCGCACTGTCCGTGATGAGAATCACGAGCCTCCTTTTCGGCAAGAAACGAGCCTGGCTCATTGGTTTGTCCGGTCTCCTGGTCGGCACATCATTTCAGTCAATGTTCGGAACTCTTTGGATCGAGCAAATCGGCTTCTTGGCCTGCTTGCTTGGCATCCAGATGATTTGCGAGTCGACCCGAGCCAGAAATCGAGTTCGATTCTTGTATCTTGGATTGGCAGGCGCCTTGGCAGTAATGGCTTTCTTAGCGAAACAGAACGTTGGCGTCTTAACCTTTGTTCTGCTAAGCATATTGACAGTACTGGCAGCTGCGCCGGAGCCGAAAGACATCGTCAAATGTCTATTTTCTTTCTTGATTGGGGTTGCGGTCGCAGTGAGCGTATTCGCGCTCTGGCTCGTGACGTACTCGGATCCGCACCTGTTCATCCGGTACGCGCTGCAGGTCCCCTCTCAGGTTGGCAGAGATCGCATCTCGTTAAAAACCCTGTTCTTTCCCCCATGGCTTTTGCAGCCTACTGGCACTACCCAATGGTGCTACGCCGTGTCACTGGGTGCAGCGTTTCAATGCATGGTCCTGGTTATCTTTAACCGAGGGTTTCGGGAATCGTTCTTAGCCTCGCCTGGTTGCCGGCTAGCCTTTGGATTGGCCATTGGTATCCCGTTCGTCCAGCGCATTTTTGAAATGACCACCATGAACATAAGCCAGAACATGCTCTCCCTGTCCGGCTTAATTTTGTCGCTCGGAATTGGTCTGTTTCTTCTGCTGCCCGGAGGCTCGGAGAAATCGCGTCCCTGGATTCCAGTGCTGGCCTGTTTTGTAGGCTCTTTCCTGTTCGTGGAGATTGCCTTCTTTTCCTGGAATCGAATGCTGCGGCCGGTATTTCCCCAGAAGGCGCACAACTTGTCCAAGAGGTTGCATGCTCCAGAACTTGCGAATGTGTTCTGGATCTCGCCTACGCTTGCCGGGGTTCATCCTACCGATCCGGAGCTCAATCCTCAGGACATCGACGCGGTCTGTTCGTACCTGCGCTCGCAGAAAAAGGACTTCTTGGTCCTTGGCGATTCTAGCTATCTCTATGGGATAAACGGGGTGGTGCCGCCGCAACCGATACTCTATTTCCAAACACACCACTTTTATGACGATAGTGACATTCCCCGGCTGGATGAGTGGGTTCTATCCTCGGTTAAGAAGAGAGATATACGAATCATCGTGAGGGAAAAATCCAGCGTTTTTCCCGCCACATTGGATGCAGACTTACCGCTGCCAAAGGTAATTGAATGGGTTAGTGATAATTTCAGGCCCGGCCCAACCTTCGGAAATTTCGAGATATTGCTGCGGTGAATGCCCCTGTGTCTAGCCCTGGCGGTGGATTTATTTCGAGAATGGCACCCCTTGAGATTTTTCCTGAGAAGGCGCGAATCCTTTACGAGGAAACGCGGTCTGTACGCGAGTTACCCGCGAATTTCAACGAGCTCGATATCGAACTGTTCAAGGATGAGCTGGATGTTCGGATTCCCGCGACCAGCATAATAGAGCTGAACGAAGCCAATATCAGCCCGGACGGCATCATCTTTAGAGGTGGCCGTATTCTGGCGGAATCATTCAATTACCGGCACGAATTCATTCGCTGGGCAAACTCGGAAAGGCTGTTGAAGTTCTTCGTGCGAAATTATGCCCTTAGAACAAAACAACGACTCGATGACCAGGCATTTTGGATTACCGATAACTACGGGAGCGCCTATTTCCACTGGTTGTTGGATTCTCTGCCGAGGCTATATGTGGTCCGAGATCAATTGCCGAAGGGTACATTGCTACTACCGGAAGCGTTCCGCAGTTCGCCCTACATTCTGCCGTCGTTAACGCCTTTCGAAATCGGGTCCGTCAGATTTGTGGGGCGCAGGGAAGTTCTTCGTTGTCGAAAGTTAGTGGTGCCGTCTCATACCGGTTCCAGCGGTGAGTATAACGAAGAGGTGGTTCGAGATCTCAGGCGGTTCTATAGATCTTACTATGTCGGGCGGTACGCTCATTCCCCGGATAGGATCTACATCAGCCGAAGGAAGGCGACCAAACGGAGGATAACCAACGAGAATGAGGTCGTTGAAGTCGTTAGAGCGTATGGATTCTCGGTTGTGTGTTTCGAAGATTACTCCTTTCCAGACCAGGTGAGAATGATGTTACGCTCTCGCTATGTGGTGGCTAATCACGGGGCCGGTCTTGCCAATATGTTATTTCTGCCGGAGAGAAGTTCCGTCTTCGAGTTGCGTAGATTCGGAGACAGCACGTGTAACTGCTATTTTAGTTTGGCTTCGGCTCTGGGTCTAAAGTTTTACTACCAGCTATGCCAGGCAGAGAAGTGGGATGGAGATGGGGGTTCGCCGGACGTCCTCGTAGACTTAAAGCTTTTTAGGGAAAATCTCGAGGTGATGCTGGCAGCTAAGTGAGAGCGGATCGCCTATGAATGGTAATGCGATGATGCGACTACCAATACCCGGGTCTGAGATGAGTAAACCGTACCGCCAGTTAGTCGCGCTGGCGGTGCTTTGCTCCATAGGCGGCTGTTTGCTATTTGCGGTGGCGCCAGGCGTCTGGCATCGGATCGGCCACCACTTGTTTCCATTACAGCCTGCTAAGTTCTCCAACGCGACCGTGGCGGACTTCCCGCTTAGGAGTGGATCGGATGGTCGGTGCTTGGTCGATCAGGAAGGTAAGCCATTTATGGTAATTGCCGATTCAGCCTGGGGTTTGGTCGGCGATCTGAGCCCGATGGATGCGGAGATCTATTTTTCCAATCGCGCGTCTCTAGGATTTAACTCGGTTCTGATAGCGATCGCCGTTTCTGATTACGCGGGAAGCAAAGTGGGAGGCTACGAGACCTTCGACGGTTTACCTTCCTTCGCGGGAGGAACGTCATCAACTCCGGGACCTCTAACCAAGCCTTACGAGCCCTATTGGCAACGCGTAGACACGATGATAAAACTGGCTGCTAAGTATCATTTGAACGTGATCGCCTTCCCAATGGAAACAGGGGGATGGCTGCAGACCATGGAAGCAGCCGGCGTAGATAATTGTCACTGGTACGGTGAGTTTATCGGCAAACGATACAAGGATTTCCCCAATATCGTTTGGGCGTTT
>JAFAHI010000141.1 GCA_019237325.1 Verrucomicrobiota bacterium
TTTGAGACGGCGCTGCGTCCGGCCGCGCTGAAAGCGGCCCGTCAGATCGTGAACTTATGCGCATTCGCGCCACCGGGGGATCCGGAACAGATCCTTGCGCTGGCGACGACCTTTGACGGCCCGGCGTTAGCCATACCCGCCAACCGCGCACTAGTCGCCCGGTTAACGCAAAACGTCCCGGATCAACCGATCGCGGCGCCCTTGTTAATTGCTCAAGGCCTTGCCGACAATGTAGTGCCGCCGGCTGCAACTAATGAATATGTCGATCAGCGTTGCGCTGCCGGCCAGCGCCTTGAATACTGGATGTTCGCGGGACTCGACCATGGCACGATCGTGCAACCGGGCAACTCGCTGACGGAGCCGCTGCTCGCCTGGACGGCCGCGCGTTTCGCAAACGAGCCACAGGCCAAAGGTTGTGCTCGCCGGTCGTTCTGATACTTGGTTCAAACCGCAGAAAAATCTCACGCAAAGTCGCAAAGCCGCAAAGGGAACCACGAATGGACAGAAATACAAAAACGAACCTTAGATTTACCCAGATAGGTATAGGCGTGCCAGATCGTGGAGCGCTGCCTCGCTTGCGAGGCCGACAGCGGTTGGCACCACGGTGCCCAAGCGTTTACCGTTCGCCAGTTAAGGCCGTGTTCACAAGATTCATAGTGGCACCAATCCATATTCTAGCCGCGCTCGACGCCGTACGAACATAAAACACGGGATGGCGACCCCTATCGGCCTCGCAAGCGAGGCAACGCTCCACGGGGAGACTTCCCTAATTTATACAATTCGTAGCCCGTCTCGCCGTAGGCTTTACGGAGGCGGATCCATTCGCGGTCCTTTTTGTGTCTTCGTGCCTTTGTGTGAGATTTCGCGGCACAGGATGAAAACGTCTTTATTTGTTCTCGCCGCTCTCAATTTGCTGACCCTGGCTGTACACGCTCAAATCGCGAATACTTGGACACGGAACGAACTGGCAAAAATTTACGGTGGCCCGGTGGTTTGGTTTCGGTGTAGAAAGACGACAGAAAGACCTGCTCCGATGACAAGTGAACCTGATCATTTTTGATTGAAGAGAGATCGGAGATTACATCGATAGTCGGTCTTTCTACTCGAACAATTTGGACGGCTTCAGTTAGTGATCAGCCTCTACTGACTCGGCGGCGGCCCTGAAATCTGCGTTCATCTGCGGTTCGTTTGTGTATTCGTGTCCATTCGCCGTTTCCTTTGCGCCTTGGCGTCTGCCTTCCCGTGGCCGCGGGACGAGGCCGACCTAGCCACGTAGTGGCGAAATATTTATAGTCCGGCAGCTGCCAGGCCGCGGCCGGACGTAGCCCTAGGTATTCCGCAAATAAGCGATCGAGCGCTGTAAGCGCGGCAGAAACCGGCGGCGCGGGCGTAGGGTATAACGGGTGATCCCCAGGATTTGCGATCTTTTCGTGCAGGCTCGCGTTCTCTGTCGCGCTTACAGCGCTAAACGCGTTTTCTAAACGCCTACCTAGGGCTGCGCCCTAGGCTATAAATATTTCACCGCTACGCGGTTTTATTAGGCTTCGCTCTGGAGTGGACCTTCGCGTCTTCGCCTGAGTTTTCATTCGCGTCCATTCGCGGTTCACATTTGTGTCCATTTGCGGTCCTTTTGCGGCTATTTCAGGAATGACGTAACCTAATATTTAATCGAGGCCCTGGGAATCTCGGGGCCGGGTTGAGGCGTACCGGCGTATGGGCGAAACGGCGCATTCGTCGTCGTTCTCGACAGCTTTTTGGTGGGCGAGGCTCCAGAACGTGATGGGCTGCTGACATACTTTACATTCCTGGGTTGGCGTGTCGAACCCGTGCAGCAGCATGGCCGAGCCGGGGGTGTGACGTCGTAAACAGCCTGGACTTGCTTTACCTCTAAGCTGGATTGTTTTCCACCCTGCAGAAACAAAAGCCGCGGCCGGATGCATTCTGGAGCCTCGCCCCATCAAAGCTGTCGAGGACGAGTACCCCTAACCGCCAACCGCCAAACGCCAAACCGCCGAACGCCACTGTACTCAGGTACAGTAGAACCGCCGTTCTTCACGGTGCTACGCTTTCGTCACGAGAATGCTTTTGCTGCTGAACTGAAGATGAACACTCGACCTGAATGGATTCTTGGCCATGATGGCAACTGGGTCATGAACGATGCCACAATCGAACCGGCCGGTGAGCGATACATTCTCAATGTGGCAGGTTTGGTGATTCACGACTTTGATTCTTTCGAAGAAGCAAGACAATATCACTGCGAAAACTTCCTGATCAAAAGCCAGTGAGCCAGCAGCTCAGATCGCGTTTTTCAAGTCCTTGTTCGTTTTTCGACGAAAAATATCGGTGACCGAAGAAAATACTGCTGGGGTAACCGTCAAAACAACGATTAGTCAGAACATAACTTCTCGAGGGAGAATAAATAATTTTGTCGCAATTCTGCATTTTATGGTTGCAAACGCCTTTTATTCGTCGGAATAGGGCGCGACAGATAAAGGAGTTTGCACGAAATTGGACCTTTTTGTACGGCGAGGACATCACGCTTCCGCATGAGGTTTCCAATCGGGGCAAAGCGGCTTGACTAATGGATGAGTACCTCAATTCCGTTTGCGGAATCTAGGGGAGACGAATAGCCGTGCTGTCGTCACGCCCTGGTTGGGGTGACGAGTGTACCTTGAAAACCACGCACGGCTTAAAATAAGAAAAATACTAGCCTTTTGTTGTCGTTGTTGACTGCGGGCCCTGTCCGGAACCCCTCCCAGCCCAGTCTCAGGCGACAGCAACAAAGGGTTCCCTCTATTTGCCAGGATGCTAGTTACAATCATTGCGAAGTAACAAAATATGAAAGTGGTATTACTGTTGGGTTCGATGCTATGGGCCGCGACCACGTGGTCATATTCGATTTCGGGAAACGTCTACAAGACCGATGGGTCGCAAGCCGACGTGCAGGCGGCTTGTTCGGCGGCGCCGGGCGGTGGAACCGCGACCGTTACTATTCCAAGCGGTACCTATAACTGGGCGGATACGCTGACTATTAACAAAGCGGTCACGATAGCGGGTGAAACCGATACCGGGGTCACTATTTACAATAACAATAGTTCTGGCGACATGATCAAGGCTGCCAGCGGCGCCGACGGACACGTTAACCTCTATTGGTTAAATATCGTACAAGTTGCCAATAACCAAGGCGGCGTTGGTTTCGCCATCTCCGCCGATCGAGACGATTCCTCGCCTTACACAGTGATGATCCACGATTGCAAGTTTAATGGATCACAAGTCTTCAGCTACGCGGTGCAGGCACTCGCCAACGGGATTGTCTTTTGGAACGACGTTTTTATCGGCGATGGCACCAATGGAATTGGAGGCATCTCCTTCGTTTGCGACAAATATGGGTACGCAGGCTGGAATAGGCCGGACGCGTCGGGGAGCAATGACAAAAGCGGCCTGGAGAATTCCTATGTCGAGAATTGCTCCTTTTATGATTCCCCGATCGCTTGCATAAACTGTGATGATAACTCGCGGGTGGTTATTCGAGATTGCAAGGTAAGTAATCCCACGATCTCGGGCCATGGTCAGGAGACTAGCATTTACGGTGCGAGAGAATGGGAGATCTACGATAACACCTTTACCTATTCATCGAGTGGTACAGGGCCATCTGGCGCATCCTATCCAGTCAATATGAACAGTTGGGTTTTTATCCGGGGAGGAACCGGGGTCATCACCGGTAATTCTATGGACGATATTCCTTTCAATAAGACCGGAATCATGTTGAACGTGTTCAGTATCACTCGTGGGCTGAACGATGGAGCCGGAGGTACGTTTTGTCCTTTGGCTTATCCTGCGCCCCGGCAGACCGGATGGGGTTGGAGTTCGAGTAGCAACGCCGAGTGGGGGGTGGGTGATGACACGAATGCGAACCGTCTGGTTGGCGACAGTTCGCCCGGTATATTCGGGGCTGATGGCATCGGTGCAGTTCTTGATCCGGTTTATATCTGGGGAAACAGTGGAACCGAGACCACGAGTCCTACCTATGTCGGGACACAGACGTACGAGCCGGACAACTGTCAACACGGCAATCAGATTGCGACCTATCTGAAGCAGGGCCGCGACTATTATGTGAACGTGACCAAACCAAGCTGGACCCGGTACAAGTATCCGCATCCGCTGCACACAAAATTTGCGGTGAGCACGAATTGACGGCACTCGGTGCCGGGCAGACTAAGGTCAATAGCCGGGAATCCAGGTAACGTCCAACGCGTAAGGGTATGCGCAGCGCGAAGCGCTGCGCATCTCTGCCCGGCGTGAAGCGCGTTCGGCGGTGCCGGCGTGCGTTTTCGGGCCGGCGATCGCAGCCGGCGCATGCAAACGGAAGATTTGAAGCTCGAGACGCAGCTCGAGCGAAGCCCTTTACAGGAATGCCTTTCACGCCACTGGGTGGCCTCAGCCGTTGCTGCCTGGAAGCGAACCTGGGATCACGGTTGTGGGCTGCGGTCGCACGATCTGCTTCGCCAGCGCGACCTTTGCTTCTCCCGCGGTTGCCGCGCGTTATTGCAGACCGGTTGGTGAAAAGTGAGAAGTGAAAGGTGATTGGTGATTGGTGATTGGCATTCGAGCGTAACCGCCACCAAATCGTCCTCGTACTCGTCGTCGACAGGGCGATTTGGAGTGGCTTCGATAGCCGAAACGACCAAATCGAGGACGAGGACGACGACGAGTACGAGGACGAGAGATGCTTGCCCGTGGGCGCGATCGCCCTCCTCTAATTAATACAATGGTCATTTTCTTCTGCCTTTGTGACCTTTGGGTATTGTAGTCTAAAGTCTTAAGCATCCTTCATGAAACGCATCGGTATCCTAACTGCGGGTGGTGATACGCCGGCGATGAACGCCACGATCCATGGTGCCGTTGTTCGGGCCAATCAGCTCAAGGTTGAGGTTTTCGGGTTGATCAAGGGGTTCAACAGCCTTTTTAACCCCCGGGTCCCCCACGTGCATCTCAATCCGCTCTACCAGGAGATCCCAGAGGTCGATCCTACCAAGGGCGGTACGATCATCGGCTCGTCGCGTGATTACGTGGATCCAGAAAAGAAGGCCGAGCTTGACCTGGTAGCGTCACGTCTGGAGGGGCTTGGCATCGAAGGGCTAATCTGCGTCGGCGGAGATGGCACGCTGAACGGGCTGCAACCCTTGGCCGAGCGTCTACCTACGGTCCTTGCGCCGAAGACAATCGATAATGACCTCGGGCTCAACTATCCAAATGAGCCGGACGAATGGGTGCGCATTAAGGACGCGCAAGCCAACCACGGATTTCGCTACGAGCAGAGAGCTTCCCAGGCGGTGTTTGATCTGGAGTATATCGTAAATTATGTCACTCCTGGATACGCGACCGCTGTCTTCGTATCGGCCGGCGGCGTCGAGCGAATTCGCACAACCGCGGAAAGCCACCGGAGAATCGCGATCATCGAAGTGATGGGCCGGCACTCGGGTTATATCGCGCTGGGCTCTGCCTACGGCAGACCGGATATCATCCTCGTTCCCGAGCACCCATTGGATCTCGAGCATTTGGTGGAACGAGTGAAGCAGCTTTACGATCTACAAAAAAATGTCGTGATTGTTTGCGGTGAAGGAATTGTAGACAACCGAGGTCGGGAGCTCGGGGCAGAGACGAAGACAACTGATCCGGCCGGGAATATCGCTCTTAGCGGTGCGGCAGAAGCTCTGCGGCACAAATTCATACAGATGATTGGCGACCGCTACTTTCAACTTTATCGTCGGGGCACCGCACGGGAAGCGATATTCACTCGTAAAGTTGGTCACACCCAGCGAGGCGGCCGGCCGATTCTTTTTGATCGTTTCTATGCAGCTCAGCTCGGCGCTAAGGCGGTTGAACTCTTGCTGGAAGGCCACAACAATGCGGTGGCTACTTTGCAGTACAATTCTAAGAAAGGCTTTTACGTCGATGGATTCGACGCTAACCGGTTCCGTGATCGGTGGGGATACATTCACGCCCGGCACATGTATCCGGCGTTCTACGATCCAAAACTGATGAAACCTTCGCGAATCGGAATTGATTATCTGCTGCCAATTTTCACTGATGCGATCGGCGAAGACGACATGGAGCACATGCGACGTACACTTTTTTCACAGGGTAACCTCGCTCAGCCTTATCACTCGATTAATACCGACGTTAATAAGCGGATCCGGTACGTGGCGCCCGCTGGTGGTGAAACCGATTCAGAAATTGCGCCCGCAATGCCCGATCTAGCCAAGCGTTCACAGGTCTGACCGATCAATCCTCGATCCAGCACAAGAGCTAGCTCCAACCGCGAATAGACGCCAAGAAAATACGAACCGCAGATTTACGCGGATAGGGATAGGCGAAGGGTGAAAGGCGTATAGCTGCGGCACCCGTGGAGCGCTGCCTCGCTTGCGAGGCCGATAGGGGTGGCCACCCGATTCTGCTACGTTTACGACGCGGAACGCACTTTTTGGACGCCTACCTAGAGCTATAAATATTTCGCCGCGACGCGGCTTTACTAGACTCCGCTCTTTTCACTTTTCACCTATCACGCACCTGTCCTATCTGCGTAAATCTGGGTTCATCCGCGGTCCATTTTGTGTTCGCGTCCATTCGTGGTCCCTTTTTGCGTTCTTTGCGTCTTTTCGCGGCTGTTCCTGAGGTCCGAA
>JAFAHI010000160.1 GCA_019237325.1 Verrucomicrobiota bacterium
TTCTTCGAGATCGAGGTACCGAAGCTATCACGGAATGGCTCGACCAGTTTTTGTCCGGAAAGATCACTCTACCTTCCCCTGAAGAATGTCACCGTCATGTGCAGCGAAACTTCACCTGGTCGATCGTGGCGCGGCAAATCGTCACGCTCTATCGGAAGGTGGCCACCGCAGAGAACAATAAGGAGCGATCCGGCTTCGCGCAGAGGACCTAGGGCGGCAAAGCCGCAACCCCACCAAAGTAAAGGCCTCGCGCAAAGGTCGCAACGGACGCAGAGGGACAGCTCCGTCCGAGCGAAATCTTTATAGCACCGCCAATTTACACGTAATTCGCTCCGCTAGGAGCGGCATCAACGAACACGGATGTGCAGCTGACCAACGTTCCAATTAGATGTCGCTCCTACGGAGCTCGCCGCGTTTTTGCGTCTTGAGCTATAAGGATTTCGCTCCTACGGAGCTAGGTATACGCGCCGCGTAATCCGGCGCGCAAACATTCGGGATCTTGCTTTTCGGTACGATTCTGTTTACCTCCGAGTCCGTTGCGGCCTTTGCCCGAGGCTTTTATTCACGTAGTATTCCTGTTGCAGAAACATTTCATGAGAATGTTACGATGACCCGCTTTGAAAGCTTTGAAGATTCCAATTGCGCTAGAGCCCGGTTCTTGAATAAAAGGATGCATTCTGGAGCGGTAACAGAATCCGGTTTTTGTCAGAAGAAGCGGGCGGTTCGAGAATGATGCCGAGCAGTATAAGTATCGAGTTGGGCGCGAACGCCCCAAGCGGCGAGGAACCTCATCCAGAGCATTAAATAATGCATTCGAAATCCCTGTCCAAAACAGTCAGAGCCCGAGCGCCGTTGAGGCTCGGTCTTGCCGGCGGAGGTACTGATGTTTCTCCATTTTCCAATGAGTTTGGCGGCTTTGTATTGAATGTAACGATCGGTAAATATGCGAACGTCACGATCACTCCGCGCCACGACGGTCTGGTGGAACTAATTGCCGCAGACCGCGAGTTGTCTTGGAAGGGCGCAGTGAACGAAGCGCTTCCTTCGACTAGAGGCTTAGAATTGCACGCTGGTGTTTACAACCGGATAGTCAAGGAATTTGAACCGAATGAGCCGCCATCTATCTCGGTGGTAACTCACTCCGAAGCACCGCCTGGTTCGGGACTAGGATCGTCCTCCACCATGGTTGTAGCCTTAGTCGAGGCTTTCCGCGAATACCTTACGTTGCCTTTGGGAGACTATGACGTTGCACGTCTCGCATACGAAATTGAACGAATTGATCTTGGTTTGGCGGGAGGAAAACAGGATCAATATGCGGCCGCATTTGGTGGCTTGAATTTCATGGAATTTTACGAGGACAAAGTCATCGTAAACCCGCTGCGCATTAAGCCAGAACATCGGGCTGAGCTTGAGTCATCGCTGGTTCTCTTTTTTACAGGCGTCTCGAGAGAGTCCGCCAATATCATTAAGGAACAGGTCCAGAATGTAAAAACGGGTAACCAAACCTCTTTACGAGCAATGCACGAGTTGAAGGCGGAGGCTGTGCATATGAAAGAGGCCATTCTAAAAGGAGATTTCGAGGCACTGGCTTTGGCAATGCGAAAATCGTGGGACGCGAAGAAACGGATGGCGCAGCTGATCAGTAACGAGAAAATAAACGAAATTTACGAGGCTGCTATGAGGGAGGGAGCACGTGCCGGGAAAGTATCGGGCGCCGGCGGAGGCGGATTCATGATGTTTATCGTTGATCCTGCTAAGAGGCCTCAGGTGATTAAATGTTTATCGGAGTTCTCCTCGTCTGTTTCTACCTGCATGTTCGCTGAACACGGTGCGCATTCGTGGAGGGTGACGTGAGAGCGGACCTTAGTCCGAGGCTGGAAGTGATCATTCTCGCCGGTGGACAAGGAAAAAGATTGCAATCGGTAGTCAGCGATTTGCCAAAACCCATGGCAAATATTTCCGGACGACCGTTTCTTTGGTGGTTACTGACTCGTCTCAGCCATCAACAGGTCGGTCGAGTAATTCTCTCAGTCGGCTATAAAGCAGAGGCCATTCAGGATTATTTCGGCGATGTTTTTAGTGGAATCGACATCGCGTATTCCGTCGAGACCGAACCCTTAGGAACAGGAGGTGCAATTCGATTTGCTTTAGAACAGGCCAGAGAGACTCAAGTCGTTGTTTTGAATGGCGATACGTATACCGATATCGAGCTCCGTTGCCTTAGCGATAAATTGGAATCTTCCAGGAGCGATCTAGTAATGGCCGTGACCCATCTGGATGATGTTTCCCGTTATGGCGCTGTTTTGTGCGATGGAGAAACCGAGACCATTGTGGGGTTCAGTGAAAAACAAGGTGGGTCTGCAGGGTATATCAACGCCGGGATCTACTGTTTGCGCCGAGACATCTTTGACCGGTACTCCGTCCCGACTCGATTTTCCTTTGAACGTGATTTTTTGACCAAGTGGTTGTCGGTATTACGGCCGGTAGCATTCTCTGGTGTCCGAGCATTCATCGACATCGGTGTACCGGAGGATTTTGCGCTCGCCCAAACACTGATTCCGGCGATTGCCCAGAAGGCTCCCGAAGCAGCTGAATCCTAAAAGCACCTCCAACCCTGCATTCGCGAGGTTCAATTCGGGGAGGGCGCGCGTCCTCGCGCGCCGTGAGGACGTTCCCAACCAAAAGGTGTATCCTTGCGTGCTAGCCGTGGAAAAATGCTCGGCTTGGAGAACAACGGATCGCGAGGACGCGATCCCTCCCCAGCGATGGGTCCGCGATTGTTATGAGGAAGCGCCTCACGAGGAGCCCGGACTAAGAAGGAAGTTTATGGGTCGAGCCTACGAACGATTCCGCTCGTAAGTCTTTGGGTGCGTGCTCACCAACGCCTTATCAGGCCACGGTGACCAGAGCACGGCGATGCAGCATCTCTAGAAACCGTTTACCGATGAAGCGATGTGCCGCCGCGGTCAGGTGAACGATATCATAAAATACCAGATCGTCCGGGTTGACGTTTGGCGAGTTGTTCCAGGGTGTGACGGAGTCTTTGAAACCGCACTTGGCAGGGTCGCCGCACATTTCCTGGTACACTGATGCGA
>JAFAHI010000174.1 GCA_019237325.1 Verrucomicrobiota bacterium
GAATGCGATCAGTGAAGTTCCGGTACAAATTGGGCAAGCCGTGTTGATCAAATCGATCGAGGGATTAACCGCTAAGGTAACTCCGAAAGTTTAGCCATGTTTGAAGCATTCACCGTGTTGGTCGCTTGGGTGGTCGCCCTGATTGTTATCGGGTTAATCCTGTTGCCGCAGATGATCAGAATTCTGCGGGAGTATGAGCGGGGCGTAATCTTTCGGTTGGGAAAACTGCTGGGGACGAAGGGACCCGGATTGATCTTACTCATTCCGATTGTCGATCGGATGGTGAAAATGGATCTGCGAGTGATCACCATCGATGTCAACCGGCAGGAAGTAATGACTCGCGATAATGTGCCGGTAACAGTCGATGCCGTGGTTTATTTCCGGGTAATCAATCCAGAAGCTGCCGTGGTGCGAGTGGAAAACTATTTGAAGGCGACGTCTTTGATTTCGCAGACGACGTTACGGAGTGTGCTCGGCCAAGCAGAGCTCGACGAACTGTTAGCGCAGCGCGACAAGATCAATCTGCATCTGCAGGAGATAATCGATCGGCAGACTGATCCGTGGGGTATCAAGGTTACGGCCGTCGAAGTCAAAGACGTGGTTTTACCCGACGGCATGAAACGGGCCATGGCGCGCCAGGCGGAGACCGAACGAGAACGCCGAGCGAAGATCATCAATGCGGAAGGCGAATTTCAAGCAGCCGAAAAACTGGTGCAAGCCGCGGAGATGATTTCCGCTCAGCCGATCGCTCTGCAACTTCGGTTTCTGCAAACGATGAAGGAGATTTCCAGCGAGCATAATACGACCACGTTTTTGCCGATCCCGATCGATTTGTTCTCGCCGTACCTGAAGAAGGCGACTGGCGACAACGAGCAGGGTCCCGTAGGGACCAAATGACGGTCACCCTACGGGGCCTGGCTACCTTCATTCAGTCCCGACGGGACAACGGCTTCGCTCCTTAAATCTTTACTCTTCCCGCCGTCACATTTCTCAATCGTGATTCGTCAGTTTTTCATAGAAGGCAAACGCGAACGAAATCGACGTAACGAGGAGGATTGTCTCTATGACCGTAAAGAGTGCTACGGTATCTGCCCGAACGGGCTCCACCATAACCTATTGGATTGTTACCATTCTGCTGGCCACTGAATGCATCGTGGGAGGAATCATGGGGTCGCTAAGAATGGAGCCTTTCATCGGCGTTGTAACGCATCTCGGGTATCCACCGTACTTCATGACGATCATTGGCGTCTGGTACGTGTGTGCTGGAATTGCGTTGCTCCTTCCGCGTTTTCCCCGGCTGAAAGAATGGGCTTATGCTGGCCTGGTGTTCAACTACACAGGTGCGGCCGCATCCCATTTCGCCTCCGGAGACAATGCCGGTACGCTGGTGGCGCCAATAGTATTTACCGCTCTAGTGATTGCGTCTTGGGCGCTGCGCCCGCCGGATCGGCGGCTCACAGTTTCAGGAGCTAGGAGCTAGGAGGGAGCGTCGCTTCGCCAATCGTCCTCGTACTTGTCGTCGGCCTCGCCCTCGATTGTGCAGATGTGGCTATCCAATAAGGGGTGTCACATAGTCCCATAAGTCCCCTTTATGGAGTGTTCTATCGCGGCTCCTGTCAGAGGAGACACCGCCGCGAACATGCCACCCCTTCGAGCAAGAGGACGACAGCCACCCCTCCTAGCTCAGCTCCCCGAGCAGCGCGCTGCCCGCTCGAGATGCGAACAGGAGTAAATGAAGGCTTTGGATTCATTTGCCGAGCGCGAAGCTCGCAGTTTGATTGGACTAACGGTAGTGGATCAGCAGGGAGAGAAGATTGGATCCCTCAGTGGTATCTGGATCGATCCGGCCACACATCAGGTCGAATTCATGGGGCTGAAGAGCAGCTGGCTTTTTCGGAGCACCCACTTGGTCCCGTCGCGCAGCGTCGAGGTCGAGGCCGGACACGCGGCGGTGCGCGTTCAATTCCCAGCTGAATTTCTGAAAGAAGCGCCCCGATATAACCCGAAGGCCGAGCTATCCGACGTCGAAAAACAGGGAATCAATGCCTATTACGGGCATTTCGTTCCACTTCGGCGCACCAGTGCGATCGAAGAGGTACGCCCTGAAGAAGCATTGCCGCCCGAAGCTGCAACCGGTGCGCAAACAGCATCGCAAGACAGAACCGCTATCGAACGAGAAGAACAGGGTTTCTTCAATCAGGAAGGCTTTGTAACCGACGCGATGCCAGACGCGAACGCCGCCTTAGAACTGGAACGGACAATCCAAGAGGCGAAACCTCGAGAGAAGGAATATAACCGGCGAGAAGGAGAATGGATCTCTGAGTGAGAAATCTCTAAGTGAGAGGCGAGAGGCGCTCGTGCCCTGTGACCTATAAGTCCCATGTGTCCCATGGGTCCCATTCGTGTTTGCTGGCTGGGCGTCGAACATCAGGCGCGGGCGTAGTAGTTCCCGGCGATGGTGGCGTTCCCGCGGTTCCCGGCGTTCCCTAGGGCTGTATTCCCCGCTCGAAATGAGTGGAGAGCACGATCGTCGTCAGAGTTCGTTGTACGCCGGGCAGCTTTTTCATCTCGAGGAGAAGGCGGTTCAGAGCGGCCGCGTCCGTGGTCCTGACCTTGGCCAGTATACAATCCTCTCCCGCGATCGAGTGGCATTCCTCGACTTCCCGATACGCGGTCAACCGCTCGGCCACTTCTTCAGAGGTGACGTCATCAAGAATTCGGATCTGCACGAACGCGCATAAGCTCAACTCAAGCAGTCTCGGGTCGAGGTCGACGGTATACCGAAGAATGGTCCCCGACTTTTCGAGCTTCTTGACGCGTTCGAAGACGGCTGGCGGTGACAAATGAACGGAACGCCCGAGCTCGGTATATTTGGCCCGTGCATCTACTCGAAGCAAAGTTAATAGTTTTCTGTTGAGATCGTCTGACGGCATACCTTAACTTAGGCGCACATTGAATTAGGTTCACTCTTAACTGCGTTCGGATAAACGCAGTGGACATTAATATCATTCGGCTATCTATTCAATCCTTAGAATGCGATTCTGAGAATTGACCGTCCGAATCTAGCCAGACAGCCCGGTTGTCCTCAGACAAGCTTCGATTCAGGACAAGGGGTTTAATCATGAAGAACACGAAGTCAGCCTCGTCGCTTGAGACAGCGGGCCCGAATCCACTCCTGGTACTGGTTGCGCTTCTAGCGGTCTATATCATTTGGGGTTCGACCTATCTGGGGATCCGGTTGGCGATTGCATCAATCCCTCCCTTTTTTATGGCTGGGACTCGCTATCTCGCGGCTGGAGGTCTGATGTTTTTGTTCGCGTTGTGTCGCGGCGCAAAAATGCCGTCTCTGGTTGAATGGCGGGATGCGCTGATACTCGGGGGCTGTTTGCTGCTGGTGGGCAACGGAGGAGTCACTTTTGCCGAACAATATGTACCGTCGGGAACTGCGGCATTGCTGGTAGCCACGGTCCCCGTTTTTCTCACCATTTTTGCATGGCTCACTAAACTCGGTCCTCGTCCAAGCGGGATGATTTGCATCGCTCTGCTGTTGGGACTTCTGGGGGTGTCGATTTTGTCTCGGCCGGCCTCGTCTCCAGGTAACCAAATTCACTGGTACATGGGAATCGTCGCTCTACTCGCAGCGGCCGCGGTTTGGGCTGGTGGTTCGCTTTATTCTAGAAAAGCTGCCCACCCTTCATCCCCAATCGTCGGGGTTGGCATTCAAATGATCTGCGGAGGAGCCTTATTGCTCCTAGTTAGCATTTCGACTGGCGAATTCGGCCGGGTTGATTTGGGCCGGGTTACTGGCGAGTCATTTCTAGCATGGCTCTATCTAGTTGTAGTCGGCGCCATCATTGCGTTTACCGCTTATGTATGGCTGACGCGGGTTATCTCTCCGGCGTTGCTCGGTACCTACGCCTTTGTAAATCCGGTGGTTGCCGTTCTACTTGGTTGGGCGATCGCAGGCGAAACCTTGGATAGTCGTACGATCTCGGGCGCCGCCGTTATCGTGGTCGCAGTTGTGATCATCGTGGTGTTCGCAAATCGAACCAAGAGACCTGTGGGTGCCGCTCCGAGCGGCAAGGTGATGGCCGGGGCTGGCAATCAGTAAGCAGTTAGCAGTTTAGGACCCTTTCTATGCCACGTCCCACGGCGTGCTCTACCAAAACTGGGACGCTCCGTGCCGATTCCGGCACCAGCCAATCAAGTTAGCTCGTCTGAGTTAACAAAAAGCCGAAAACCCTTCCGAGCTTTTTTTCCTCGGAGAACGGGGATGCGCGGCAGTAAATCACTGTGGTTCAGGCAGTCTCGGCACCGCGCTTGCTTAAAGCGGGCGACGTATCCAATCCAGTTGATTGCGATGTATCAAAGCAAACAAAGCAAATTAGAAATCTACTTAGTCGGGAGATCGGAACGCTAGGTATCTAAATAACTCCTTGTCGGGTACGGACAATATTGCAAATCGGCGAAGTTGACCCCGCTAGAGTCGCCGTGGCCCACCGTGCAGCGTAAGTAGCCGCTCGTTACCCACCGGTTCTTCTTACTCACATTCAATATGAAATCCTCGTTTAGAGCGGGACCCGTTAGGAGTCTCGCATTTCAGCGCCGGCGGCGTGGGTCGGGCGTGGTTCTGCCCGCGATCTTGGGATCACTACTTTTCCTTGGATCATTTTTGGGATCTGCCCAAGCTCAAACCCGATACAAGATCATTCACATTCCAACACCGGATGGCTGCAATAGTACGGCGTTAGGATTAAACGATCACGCCGATGTGGTCGGGTTCTGCTATCAGGACAAGGAATCCAATGCATTTTTGTACAGCTACAATGACGCCAGCATAAAAGACATTGGTTCACTGGGCGGACAAGCAACCGCCGCGACCGCGATTAACAATGCTAACCAAATAGTTGGTTACAGTGCAGACAGTAATAATAGTGTGCTGGCATTTTTGTATACGCAAAACCAAGGGGTAACTTCGCTGGGTACTCTTGCCGGAGGAAGTAATAGTGAGGCCTTTGCGATCAATGTGTCCGGCCAAATCGTAGGCGATAGTCAGACGGAAGGTGATACTCATCGCCCCGCGCTTTTTGGCGGTAATGGTGTGCAAGATTTGGGTGTTTCCACCAAAGACTCCGACACGTTGAAGACCGCTTATGGGATCAATGCCAGCGGTCAGATCGTGGGACGATACGACCTTGACGATGGTTCGACGCACGCGTTTCTGCTCACTTCCGGTCATTTGACCGACCTCGGCACTCTAGGCGGCACCGGGAGCGAAGCCTTGGGGGTTAATCAGAACGGGGAAGTCGTTGGTGACAGCGAGACCAGCAACGGGTCAACGCATGCTTTTGTTTTCAATGGTAGTTACCTACGAGATCTGGGCACGCTGAACGGATTTGAGAAAGCCAGCTTTGCCAGAGCGGTGAATGTTAGCGGTCAGATCGTAGGTGAGAGCGACAACGACACACAGAAGCGAGCTTTCGTCTACACAAATGGCAAGATGTTCGATTTGACGCAGTTGGCGATCAACCTAAGGAAAGCCGGGTTCTCTGCGTTGGACGTCGCAGATGGTATTAACAGTCAAGGGTGGATTGTGGGTTTTGGAACCACTTTAGATGGACGGATAAACGCGTTTTTAGCAATTCCGGTGGGAGTGACCGCGGACCCTCCAGGTGGACCCGACGCGCCGGTCTTCGATTCCGGTGCTATTATTGGGGCGACTTGGTTTGGTGTGGGTTGGTTCTGCCCGCCAAATTTGTGGCAGCCGCCTTGGCATCATCATCCGCATCCGTGGCCGACACCGCCGAAAAAACCGCACCCTACACCGACCCCGCGTTGGCCGACACCGCCGCGTCCTGGTAGTACGCCAACTCCTCTGCCCACGCCGACTCCAAGGCCAACACCTACGCCACGGCCGACGCCAATCCCTACGCCGACACCGCGGCCTACTCCAATTCCAACTCCGACACCGCCACCAACTCCGACTCCGACGCCAAAGCCGACCCCGACTCCTCCTCAAATCCAGATAGTCCATCGGGGAAAGCCGACTCCGACGCCATCGCATCATAATAACGATGGGCATCAGAACGAAGGCCATCACAAAGAGATGGGGACAACCCATGTCTACGATCCGCACAAAGGAGAAGGGGAAAACTCAGGGCGCAGATCGACGCACGTCAATAATATCGAGCATCAGCCGACGCCATTGAAGCCGAGGAGTTCACCGACACCGCCACGCACGCTGAAAAGACGCGGGTAAGACAAAACGTTCGGCGTTTGGCGCTTGGTGTTCGGCGCTTCGGGTGGTCGATAAAGGAACGCTGAGTAAGCGATAGAACTGATGAAGGGGGCACGATTTCGTGCGCCCTTTCTGTTTTTCTGGGGTCAGGGTGACGAAGGCGGTCGGAACCGTGGAGCGCTGCCTCGCTTGCGAGGCCGTGGTGAGCAGCGAGACATGATCTTATCGGCCGTTCGTTTGTCTACGCTCTGTATCGTGCCAATTAGTGGATTCCAGGTCTCGCGCCCGCAGAGCATCTCCAATCGGATCCGACGATAGAGCGCCGCACGAGGAGAGGCAGGATAGCGACAATCGCCTTGGTCACCACGGCCTCGCAAGCGAGGCAGCGCTCCACGAAACGATATTTACTATTTTCAGGCGGCTATTGGTTCGGCAGAATGCTGTACTGCTTCACCAGTCTTTCTTATTTGTATGAAAGCTTCTTGCTTGATCGTCCTTTTGTTTCTTGCCCTATTGGCGCCGGCGCCTGCCGTCGAAATATTGCAGGTGCCATCGCCGGATAACTCGAACTCCCTGATGATTGATAAATCCGGCCGGCGTGATGTCCTCCAGCTGCGAACCGGTGTGAAAGTGGTCCGGCTTTTCTATGATGACATCGATGCCTTGAAACCTTACCTGGCGAGAGCTTTTGCGGTTCCGGCGGCGAAGCTGGGCAAAATAACGCTGCCTACCTATAAATCAGCAAAATGGCTTTCCAACGCTCGGCTGGAGATTGTCTGCGCGGGCGCGGTAAATGTCGGAGACACGGATCGAGACTTCGATTTTACGGCGGTGGTAGACAGCTCCGGCAAACTCCTGGATGCCACCATTGTTAAAGCACCTCCACCTCCAAAGCCGACCCCGAAGCAGAAAGCAACGCCATCGAAGAAAGGGAGAGGGAGAAATGATTAGCGTTCGGCGTTCGGCGATGCATGCGCCTGTTGACCTGTGCTCTTAACGATCATCTTCCCCCCTTCAGGGCGGGACGTCTTTTTTGGACCGACCTGGGGTTAAACCCCAGGCTGAGTCCTTGAGTCCCTTCGGGACAAGCGCCGATACGCCGAACGCCAAACGCCAAACGCCAAACGCCTCACGACATAAACAGGCCGCCATCGACATTAATAGTCTGGCCTGTGATATACGCGGCGTCGTCCGATGCTAAGAACGTGACGAGGCCGGCGACATCCTCTGGGCGGCCGACGCGCTTCATCGGGATATTGTTTACCCATTCCTGCATCAATTCGCCGGGCTGGTAATTGCCCAGCAATTTGCCCCAGGCTTGATCGTTGTAAGCCCACATGTCGGTATCGATGATGCCGGGACAGAATGCGTTGACGGTTATTCCGCTCGGCGCGAGTTCCTTTGCCAGACTCTGAGTTATGCCTACGACGCCAAATTTACTGGCTGCGTAATGGGGTGTGTAGATAAATCCCTGCCTGGCCTGGCCTGAGGCGGTATTGATTATCCGGCCGCTTTTTCTGGGCACCATGTGGCGAGCGGCCTCCTGGCAGCAGAGAAAAACGCCTTTAGTGTTTACGTCCATCACTTTATCCCACTCGGCTTCGGTGAGGTCCTCGACTTTGGCGATGGTAATGACTCCGGCATTTTGAATCGAGACGTCAACAGCGCCGAAGCGTTTGACAGCGGTCGCAAAAAGGTTCTCGACCTCGCTCTTAGAAGTGACATCGCAAATGACCGCGATGGCATTGGCGCCGGATTTTTCAAGTTCGGCGGCCACTTCTTGGACCTTCGCTTCATTAGCGGAAAGCACGAGGTTGGCGCCTTCTTGGGCGAAGCGGCGAGCGAGACCTGCGCCGATACCGCGACTAGCGCCGGTGATGAGGACGGTTCTCTGAACAAAACGCTGAAAAGGAATCATAGACGCGAATAAAATAACACCTCAAAGGCCGGAGTGATCCATCTTACCAAAAGCTTGGCCATGGAATGGTGCGATCGCGGCGTCCGAGTTAATTCAATTAGCCCAGGCTACACATTAACTCCGATGAATGCACGCCCCGAGGTCGCGGAACAGCGCAAACAATTCGAAGCAGATACGCCACTGGGACGCATGGCAACCGTTGATGAATTGGTTGGGCCCGCGGTTTTTCTTCTGAGCCCCGCTGCTTCTTTTTGCACTGGCGTCGACCTCGTGGTCGATGGTGGGTTTGTGTGCTGGTGAGGGGGGTTGCCGTTAGCAGTTAGCAGTTAGCCGTTAGAAGTTGAGCGCGTCATGCATGTCGGCTGTGCGACGCGTGCGAGCAATCGACAATCGAGGATGGGACTTATAGGACCAATGGGACTTATGTGTGGCGGTCGGTAACCGCAAACCGCTTACTGCTTACTGCTTACTGCTTACTGCTAACCCTCCCGCTGGAATCGGTAATGTTCCGGAACCTGATCGAGGTGATCTACTCGGACACCGAGATCATTGATGAGGCCGTCCTTTAATCCATAGATCCAGCCATGAATGGCCAGGTTTTGGCCGCTGTACCAGGCATCCTGGACAATCGACGTGCGGCTCAGCGCTTCAACTTGTTCCACCACATTTAGTTCACAGAGCCGGTCGGATCTCGTCTCTTGGTCGGCAATAGAGTCGAGACTCTCATGGTTGCGGACATATAAATCTTTAATCTTGGAGAGCCAACTGTCGATGAGACCGTGATGCTGGCTGGACATAGCTGCCTTGACGCCGCCGCAGCCGTAGTGACCGCAAACGATGATGTGTTCGACCTTGAGAACTGCTACCGCGAATTGAACAACCGAAAGACAGTTTAAGTCGGACGGGTAAACCAGGTTTGCTACGTTTCGGTGCACAAATAGTTCGCCGGGCATTAGACCAACTACTTCGTTAGCCGGTACTCTACTGTCGCCACATCCGATCCAAAGGAATTTTGGAGACTGTTGTTTCGCCAGTTGGCGAAAATAGTCGGGCCTACCTGAGGTCATGCTTTGCGACCAGGTACGATTGTTTTCTAGCAACGAATCGATTGAGCTCATTTTCGGGTGGCGGATTGTAGCCGACGAGCGCCTGCTCGTCTAGAGGAGCTAGGAGGGGGAATGACCGATAAGGGAAAACGCCGAATGGCTCATCGGTTGGTAGGGGGAAAACTCGGCGCGCCGCTGACTTGACTTGCTCTATGGCTTATCCGCGCCGGTTTTGAGCCGCGGGGTGGGATTTGTTCTGGCCTGGCATGGGGAACCCACGTAAACACATCGCCTTTGTATGACGCCTAAATGAGAAACCGCATCCA
>JAFAHI010000606.1 GCA_019237325.1 Verrucomicrobiota bacterium
TCTGCAGGTCCCTCCAGATAGACCAAAACTCGAGGTAAAAAGCATCGTACTTAACTCTCTCGCTAATAGCCTCCTGGCTAGTCACCTCACCACGGAACCCGCGCACTTGCGCTAAACCGGTAATCCCGGGCTTAACAAAACTGCGGACCAGGTAGGTTTGTAAGGCGGCGCAAAACTTCCGGTCATGAATTAACATATGCGGTCGCGGACCGACTACGCTCATCTCACCGCGCAAGACATTGATAAACTGAGGGAATTCATCGATGCTCGTCCGTCGCAACCATCGTCCGGCCGAGAACACTCGGGAATCGTTTGCAGTCGCCTGTTTCCCCGATCTCGCCTTCGGGTGCATCGTCCTGAATTTCAGAATTCTGAATCGCTCCCTGGAGAATCCCGCCCGCGTTTGTCGATAGAACAGGGGACCCGGCGATTGCAACCGGTGGAGAATTGCTACTAACAGCATTAGTGGTGGTAAAACGAAAACCACTACCGGAACACTGATCGCTAAGTCGAAACCTCGCTTAATCAGCCGGTTCATTGGCTCTTCCAATGGCTCTTCCCGCACACCGATGAACTCGACTCCGTAAAGACTAAAATACGAGATCGGACGCTTAAAGATTTCCGGCAGATTGTTGACTACCAACAAGCGAATCCCGAGCCGGTCGCATAGCGTGACGATTTTTTCTAGATTACTTTGCTCAGGAGGCAGCTCCAAAAGAATGATTTGTTGGATTCTTTCCTGCCGAATCGTCCGTTCGAGCCGGCCTAGGTCAACTGACTCTGGCAAGTTGGAAGCACCCATCAATTGGCCTGAATCCTCCAAAAAATTAGCGACATCCAAACCCAATTCCGCCGTCTGCCGGCCCCACAGCTTCATCTCCCGAACCTTCGTGGGCGAACCGACTAGTAAGACTCTACGTTCGTGCCGATCTGAAAAAAGCGTGCGGACCAGCAGCTTGGGCAAAGTCAGATGAGCAACGAGAAAGGCCAAATAGAGCAGCGGAAGAAAACTGAATAGAAACAAGCGCGAAACACCTGCGTCCCTTAACAATACCAGCGACAGTAAGATGGTTGCGCCGATATAGGCAGCATTTCTCAACGCAACAATGTGGCTGGCTAAAGGATCAGAACGAACAATCGCATCGTTCAGTTTGTGGGAATTGATGCTCGCCCAAAGAAGCCCTAAGGCACCTATTATCTGGTAAAATAGGTAGTGTTCCCAATCGAAAGGATCATTGGAATGGAACATCGCCATGGTCACAGCCAGGCATAGCCAAAAGCAGATGCTCAGGACGACAAAGAGCGTCAGATAGTAGAACTTCTTGAAACCCTTATATCGGTTATAGACCATTTTACCCTTCTAAAGAAGCTCGATAGAAGCGGAGGCGGAAAGCACTGGTAAATCTCGGCAGGCCGTTCGGCCTTCTGCTATAGCAGCTAGAAATTCTAGAAAATAAAGCCGTCACAAACCTCTCGTTGCTTTACTAAGAAAAATTCACCGGTCGCTAGCCTATGGTTAGCGATCTTTCTTTACCGAGTGTCCCTACCCCTTTTCCAGTCCCCGCAAACCTCCGTCCCTATTCCGCCGCTCTCGGAGTGGCTTGATTATTTAGATCCAGGTGTCACAGGCGACAAAGTCACACCGGTTCCGATCGTGTTTGCCGGGTTAAACCATGGCATGGTCAGCACCTCGTTAATCGGAACGGTCCCGGCAAGTAAGTCGGAAATATAGGTGAGAAGATTGGCGAACGGGCTCGGATTTTGGCTGAGCGCGAAGTAAGCTTCTGTCAAAATCGCCGATGCTTCGGACTTCGGTGCGCCACTAATCGCGGCGTTAATAATTGCCGGGCCCAGGTCCGGGTTACCTTGAACCGCGGCAACCACGAGAGCCGGGATCTGCTCTGCCGGAGCCGCACCCACTATAGATTGTATCAAATTGCTGGCTTCGCCCCCAGATTTTACTGAAGCAAATGCCTGTTTGGTGAGCGCGATAGCCCGCCCATAGTCCTGGTTGGCTAACGCCGAGCGAATAGCAGAAGCATCCTGCGCCGCTAATGGAGCC
>JAFAHI010000619.1 GCA_019237325.1 Verrucomicrobiota bacterium
AACCGCGGAAGGCCAGCTCTTCTGCGACCGGAGCAACGACTACCGCGAGCAGGATAATCGGAACCCGTTGCGCCACCGTCGAGGAATTCTCAAAAATCCGGATTACCTCTTGGGCATCCTTTGCCGCGTTTACCTTTAACAGGGCAGACGCGATTAGATCGACTACAAAAACCATGGGCAAAGCGGAGATTAAAAGGGCGATCCCCAGCAACAAAGCCCGACCGACCGGCATTCGATCCACCCCAAACACGTTCCCGAGCTTGAACCCCCGAAACCAAAGCGAAAACAGAATGGGCCCCAGAATCACTACCCACCAGACCAGAACACCCCACAACAGTGTGAACGTATCCACGTTGGCGGTTGCTGCTTGCGAGACCGAACCGGTCGAAACCAGGATTTGAGAGACAATCAAAAGCACAATCATTGACGCCAAGACCAAATCAACCCAAGAAAAGAACCTCACCTGAACCGTGTCACCGCCGCCGGCATAGACCCTTCGAAATAGCCGGACGAACATCCCGAAGCTCAATCCCAACAGCAAGACCAGAGCGCAATAAGAAAGAAAATTTATCAAAGCGAAATGAAACTACACCGGATTAGCAGCCGGTCTACCCCGCGCCAGCAACCACAAAGGACACGAAGAAAAGACGAAGAAAAAAACTCACGCAAAGACGCAAAGGCGCAAAGGTAAGACAGAGGGAACCGCGTAGGTTCTCGTTCCATAGGCCTTAGGTCGAGGGAGGTGTTCCTCGATTGATGGGCGGCAAAAGGGGTGACTTGTCCGCCATAGTCCAGCAACGCTGGATGAAGGAGGATGTCTTCTTCGTAGCGAATTTTCCACTCTGTCTTTTCTTCGCGCCTTTGCGTCTTTGCGTGAGTTTTTTTCTTCCTCTTCACTCCTTCTGCTTCGAATCGATCCAGATGGTGACCGGGCCGTCATTCACGAGCTGGACCGACATATGTGCTCCGAACACTCCGCGTTGCACTGGTTTTCCAAGCAACGCTTCGAGCTCCTGGCAAAAATCGGCATACATACCTTCCGCAAACTCCGGGGGCGCGGCTCGAATAAAAGAAGGACGATTACCTTTCTTGGTACTGGCGAACAACGTGAACTGAGAGACAACCAGCGCCTGGCCACCAAGGTCCGTCGCGGACTGATTCATTGCCCCGGCCGCGTCAGGAAAAATCCGGAGCCGAGCGATTTTCCCCGCGATCCATTCGATGTCTTCTCGCGTGTCGGCCGCTTCGACCCCTAAGAGGACCAAGAGGCCAACCCCAATCTCGCCGACGGTCTTGCCATCTACAACCACGGCGGCCTGGGTAACACGTTGGATGATGGAGCGCACAAAGCAAATGGAGTGCTGGAGTATTGGAGTATTGGAGTGATGGGATATGGGATCAAGTCTGGGACCGGATTTATTTGTAACGCCGCTCGGGCAGCCACCACTCCATTACTCCATCACTCCGCGGTCGAGCATCAGGCGAAGAACGCGATCGTTCCTTCGATCACGGTTTGATCCCGCAAAATCCGCCAATGACCAGCGCCGCTAGCAGGCACTAACTTGGCGCCAGTCCATGCTTGGGCGATCGATTCGCCATGCCGAAACGGCAAGTCGCCATCGTCAGGATCATGAAAAATCAAGGCTGGGATCTGGAAAGCCTTGGCCAACAGCGGCACAGAAATGATCCCGGCAGAATATCGGGCCGCAAATCGTTCCCGCAAGGCAGCGGCCAGCGGGTCCGGCAGCTCACGCAGTTTAATGAACATTTCCAGCAAAGGCTCAACGAAGGCGACCGGTGCGAGAAGCACCACGCGCTGAGCCTTGAGTCCTTGAGCCAGAGCAATGGCGGCGCCGGCTGCTCCCAACGAGTGGGCGACCACTCCATAAAACGGCCCGTACCGCTCATCAACCATCCGCGCTGCTCGGGCAAATGCCGGACCACTGGCGAAAACACCGGACGAGTTACCGTGCGCAGGCGCATCAAATGCGACCACTGAAAAACCGCGCTCCCGGAGTGCCGCAGTGAACGCAAAGAACTGGGCCGCTTTCCCCGCCCAACCATGCACTAAAAGAACCCGCCGCTCCCCGTCCCCCCAGCGATAAGCCGCGATGTCTTCCTCTTCATTTTCAGTACCGGGAGCGATCAGTATCCGGCTCACCTCTGCCTGCTCCAAGATTGCTTCCTCCCGTTTCAGGTTCCGCAAAACGCGCTGTGGCCGCAGAAATTCCTGTAGTGCTTCGGCAGCGTCCATTCCTTTAGTGAGAAGTGAGAAGTGAGAGGTGAGAAGTGATTGGTAGCCGCGGCGGGAACCCGTGGAGCGCTGCCTCGCTTGCGAGGCCGAAGTAAGCAAGCGTGATTGCTATAGAGCCAGTCGCCTCTCTGGTGTCTCGTGGGCACGACATAGATCAGTCTCTCTTCAAATCATCGACTTAGTGGCGTAGGCCCACATACGACCAGAGATCGCTGCACATTGCCGACCGCATCGGCCTCGCAAGCGAGGCAGCGCTCCAAGGCCTCTCACTTCTCACCTTTCACGTCTCACTTCTCACGATCACGAAGTGAGCACCATCGTCCCCTTAAACTTACTGGGCTCTTCCTCAATACCGAATTTGGCCGCGTAAAGCGCGTCGATCCGTTCCATCTCTTCGTCGGTCAGCGCTGGTACGTCCGGGGCGGAGGCAAATTCAACGAGTTGTTTTTCCTCGTAAATATTAGGAAGCGTGGAGGCGATCTGCGGGTCCCGCAGTAACCATTGTAAGGCGGCTTGGCCAAGAGTACGGTCCGGCCCTTCCAAGAACCTGAGCTGTTCAACTTTCTTGACTCCGTTTAATAACCAGCTCCTGGGCCGATGGTTTCGATGATCGTTTGGCGGGAATTGGGTTTCCGCTGTATAATGGCCCTCGAGCATGCCGGAAGAATGCGGCACTCGAATCAGAAACATCGTGTCCTTCCCGGCTTCGCTGGCGGCGTTCTGGATCGACCTACCTGGATGCTGTTCGAGGATGTTATAGATGTGCTGTACGCTCGTGAGGTTGTGTTTTTGTACACACCGAACGCCTTCATAAAGCCAGCCGATAGCCGGACCCAGCGCCATACCGTAGTAACGGATTTTTCCGGCTTTCTGTAACTCATCCAACGTTTCCCAGGCCCGATCGTCATCCACTTGCTCCATGCGGATATTGTGCAGCTGCAACAGATCGATTCGATCGGTTTTAAGCCGGCCCAGGGCTGCGTCGGTCGCTCTCTTAATCGCATCCGGTGAAAAATCTTGCGGGATCTCGCGCTGGCCGCGCCGTTCTTCTCCGTGATGCACAAAATCGTAACCAACCTTGGTCGCAATTACGATTTGATCGCGTCGATCTGGAAACGCTTTTGCAATCAGCTCCTCGCTCAACCCGTTCCCGTAGGTGTCAGCAGCGTCAAACAATGTAACCCCATGATCGAAAGCTTTCTGCATGAGCGCGATGGCCTCGGACTCACTAAAGTTGCCCCACCAACCCGTCGAAACGGTCCATAACCCAAAACCCACTTCACTGACAGTAAGGTCGGTGTTGCGATACGTGCGATATTTCATGGCGTTCCCCCACTATTGTTCGGCCCAGCGTCAGGTGCAACCCAGACCGCGAAATGGACACGAACAGCAACCGCGAATGGACACGAAATAAAGGCTTTAGCCGCAGATGAACGCAAATTGACGCAGATAGCCGGAACCCGTGGAGCGCTGCCTCGCTTGTCAGCGGACCGACGAAGTCTAGTCTCGAGATCGAGGCGCGGGTATCATGCGACCTGTCTCAACGAGCCCCACCTTAGTCACCACGGGTGACGATCCCTTCGGCCTCGCAAGCGAGGCAGCGCTCCACGGCTCCGCCTAATCTGCGTAAATCTGCGTCTATGTGCGGTAAAAGTCTTTATTCGCGTCCATTAGTGTCCATTCGCGGTCACTATTCGCGGTCCATTTTTCGCAAGAATCCGACAGGGTGCGCAAAATCGCGACAGAAACTCACCCCCGCATCCGTATCGTGCTCGTCGAGATAGGTGGTCCGCAGCGCTTCGAGGAAGGATCCAAGAAGTAGCCTAAAGTATACTTGTCTGCCTTTTGAGAGCGAGACTAACCTGTTGGTGCACCTGAACCGAGTTCTGAAATCATGTCTAACGATACTAATAAAAACAAAGGGCTGGGAACGGACGCCCCTTCGGGGTTCGGTTCTTCTTCCCGTCGTGCTTTCCTATCGCGGCTAGGCTCAGTCGGTCTGCTGGCCACCACGGCTCCGCTAGCCAGAGCGGTCCCGGCGGCGACGCCGGACCCAGCCTCAAATCCATCGACTCCAACTCCGCCGGGGACCGGCTTACCGGTTACGCTACGCATCAATGGCACTGAACATAAACTCCAGTTGGATCCACGTACTACCCTGCTCGATTGCCTCCGCGAAAACATTGGACTAACCGGGACCAAAAAAGGGTGTGACCACGGGCAATGCGGCGCTTGTACGGTCCATATCAACGGCCGCCGGGTGAATTCGTGTCTCTCGTTCGCGGTGATGCACGAGGGAGACGAGATCACCACTATCGAAGGCCTCGGCCAACCTGGTAATCTTCATCCCATGCAGGCCGCCTTTGTGGCTTGTGACGGTTATCAATGCGGCTATTGCACGTCGGGGCAGATCATGTCCGCAGCAGCGCTTATTAAGGAACCCTGCGGCCCACATGACAGCGACGTGAAAGAGTCGATGAGCGGTAATATTTGCCGTTGTGGAGCCTACTCAAACATCGTGGCCGCGATTCAATCCGTCCGCCAGAAAAAGCTCAGTGCCAGCTAAGAAAGGATTCGTATGCAGACTTTCGAATTCACCCGTCCCAGTGACGTGACCAGCGCAGCTACGGCGGCAGCTTCTGCAAAAACCGCCCAACAAGGCGCAGAAATCCGTTTTATCGCCGGCGGCACCACCTTAATCGATCTGATGAAGCTGAATGTCGAACAGCCGCACATGCTGATCGACTTGAATCGACTGCCGCTCGGCGATGTAGAGACCTTGCCTGAGGGCGGTCTAAAGATCGGGGCAATGGTCCGCAATTCCGACCTAGCTCATCACCCGGCGGTTCTTCGTTATTATCCGGTACTATCGCAGGCTCTGCTCTCCGGTGCTTCAGCTCAACTGCGAAACAAGGCGACGACCTCGGGGAATTTATTGCAACGAACCCGCTGCATGTACTTCCGGGATACCACGATGCCGTGTAACAAACGCGAGCCCGGTTCCGGTTGCGGAGCGATCAATGGGGCCAACCGGATGATGGCGATCCTTGGGACCAGCGAACATTGTATCGCCACCAACCCTTCGGATATGAATGTCGCGCTGACTGCGCTCGAGGCCACGATCCATATTCAAAACGCCCAGGACACTCGCTCGGTTCCGATAAACGAGTTCTACTTGCTCCCGGGCCACACCCCTCAACGAGAGACTGTGCTCGAACCCGGTGATCTGATTACTCATGTGACCCTGCCAGCGCCTGCGGCCGGTGCCAAATCTCTGTATTTAAAACTGCGTGACCGGGCTTCTTACGAGTTCGCTCTGGCATCCGCCGCGGTGATCGTGACGGTAGAGAACAATCGCATCAATTATGCACGCGTTGCTCTCGGCGGTGTCGGCACTAAACCTTGGAGATCCCAGGAAGCCGAGCAAGCTTTAGCTGGTGTAACGCCAAGCGAAGACCGCTTTCGAGCTGCAGCCGAAGCTGCTCTTCAAGGCGCACGGCCGCAGAGTCAAAACGGCTTCAAGATCGAGCTGACGAAACGGTGTCTAACCCACGCCCTGAAGCTTGCCACCCAAACCGCCTAACCATTTTCGAGGAACTAGACTATGCCAACTGCTCAGAGCGAGACCGCGGAGAACCAGGCCTTATCAGTTATCGGGCGACCGATACCAAGAGTCGACGGTCCCTTGAAGGTTAGCGGGACCGCAACTTATACGTCTGACCACAACTTCCCCGGGATGCTTTACGCCGTGCCCGTACCAAGCACGATCGCGAAAGGCACTATTGCCGCGCTGGATACTTCCGCAGCCGAAAAAATGCCGGGCGTAAGAGCCGTGTTTCATCGGGAGAATATCGGCCGGTTTTTCCGCGTACCGCCGAATGACGATTTCTCTATTGTCATCGACGAAAACAGGCCACCGTTCGAGGACGATACCATCCGTTACTATGGCCAATATGTGGCCCTGACGGTTGCTGATACCTTGGAACAAGCTCAGGCCGCCGCTGACGCGGTGAAGGTGACCTATGACGAGGAAACGCCTGATGTTCGAACCAAGCTGACGCAGGAACAAGAACCGAAGGTAGGCAGCCAACGGGGAGACGCTACCGCTGCGTTCAACACCGCGCCGATTAAGGTCGATCAGACCTATGTGACCCCGGCCGAGACCCATAACCCGATCGAATTGCATGCCACCGTAGCGGTATGGGACGGGACCAGGTTCACGCTCTATGAGACAACTCAGTCAATAAAAAATCATCAACTCGCTGTTAGCGCGATGCTCGGAGTGCCGCCGGAAAACGTCAGGATTGTCTCCCGATTCTTAGGCTCAGGCTTCGGAGGCAAACTTTGGCCGTGGACACACGACGTTCTAACCGCTGCCGCTGCCCGAGCTCTAAACCGGCCAGTGAAACTCGTCGTTGACCGTAAGATGATGTTTCAAACGGTGGGGCACCGGCCGTTGACCCAACAGCGTATTCGATTGGGAGCAACTACTAACGGCAAACTCGTTTCCACACAACACGACTCTCTGAATCATTCGTCGATTCTCGACGATTACGACGAAGGCTGCGCTGAAGCCACGCCTCATCTATATCGATGTCCAAATCTTCGGGTCACAAGCGGTGTGGTACACCTTAACGTAGGGACACCCACCTCCATGCGAGGCCCTGGCGCCGTCCCTGGCCTTTTTGCTCTGGAATCGGCGATGGACGAGCTGGCAGTTAAGCTAAACATCGATCCGGTCGAGCTCCGGCTTCGGAACGACACGGAGATCGACGAGGCGCTGAACCTGCCGTTCACCTCGCGCCATTTGAAGGAGTGTCTGACCGTTGGCGCCGAAAAGTTCGACTGGCATCAGAGAACGCCGGCAGTCGGGTCCATGAAAAAAGATGGACTGATTGTCGGGTGGGGCATGGCCGCCGCCACCTGGATCGCGAACCGTCTGGACTGCGAAGCGACCATCGAATTGAAAGCGGACGGTTCGGTCCGGGTTGCTTGTGGTACTCAGGACATCGGGACCGGAACTTACACGATGCTTGCCCAGATGGTGGGCGAAGCGCTTGGAATCGATCCAGACAAGATTCAGGTCGTTCTCGGCGATTCTGCATTACCGACCGGGCCTCTTTCCGGCGGCTCCATGGCGACTGCGTCGTTAGTTCCGGCCGTCCTGGAAGCGGCCAAGAAGGCTTCCGAAAAAGTTCAGTTTGCGGCTACGGCAGCCGGCCCTTTCTCAGGCCAATCAGTAGCTAACCTGATCTTCAGCAATGGCCGGATTCATCGGAAAGATCAATCCCCGTCCGATGGAGTTCCATACGAACAGGTCCTGCAGGCGGCCAAGGTCAGTAGCGTTTCCGGATCAGGAAGCTCGAAGGGCGACTTTACTGACGCACTCGGCATAACCAAGCCGAAGCTCTCCAGCCATTCGTTCGGAACGCAGTTCGTTGAAGTCACCTGGCAACCGGAAATTGCCCGCCTGCGCGTAAGCCGGACCCTGACAGTAATCGATGGCGGACGAATCATTAATCCGCGAACCGGCCGCAACCAGATAGAAGGCGCCGTGGTAATGGGCGTTGGCATGGCGCTGTTCGAGCACACGATCTACGACGATCAGCACCACGGTGCGCCCATCAATAGTAACCTCGCGGATTACGTGGTCAGCACCCATGCTGACGCACCGGCGATGGACGTGGTTTTTCTCGATTATCCGGATACTCACCTGAACGCATTCGGTGCGCGCGGCATCGGAGAGATCGGGCTTGCTGGTGTCGCACCGGCGATTGCCTCCGCGGTTTATCATGCTACTGGTGTTCGGGTACGCGAATTGCCGATTCGGATCGAAGATCTTTTGGGTTAGCGGTCGGGTGTTGACCGCGCTTCTAGGCCACAGAGTACTCTGGGGGAACGGGCGGATGGGACTGATGGGTCCCGTCCGTTCCATGGGGCTGGGGGGGTTCACAGTTCACAGTTCACAGTTCACCGTTCACAGTTTGCTGTTAGCGGTTCACCGCCGGCGCAGCCGGACTCGTAAGTCCCACGTGTCCCATCAGTCTCATCCGTCCCATCAGTTCCACAATTGCTGGTGCTCAACAACCCACCGCGCTACAGCCGCTAACCGCAAACTGTGAACCATTCATTTCGCCAGCTTATACTTCCGTTTCCCGCTCTTGACGTTTGCCACTAGCAAATTAATTCCGGCCAACCAACAGAGACAGACGACGGGTAAAACCGGTACATGGGAAAGGGTCATCACGCCCTCTAACAAAAGAGTGAATGCCCACGCCTTAGCACGAGAGAAAGTCCAAAGAAACGCCCACTCCGCCACCGTTGGCGCTGAATAAGCCAGGCCGCACAGAATCAGGAGGATGGTCGGGAGATGCATGAGAACGCTTTCCCGAGTCGGTTCTAGACCGGCCAATTCTGTATGACTCATCGCAAAGGTAGAGATCGGAATGATCGCAGCCGCACCCGAGGCAATAAGCTGCAACGACGCCTGCGGTAAATCGGCTAGGATCCGAGCAAACCGGCGCGGTTTCTTCTTCGGTAAGGATGAGCTCCCGCTCGTCCGATCGACTACCGCAAGCGGTTGGACCGGCACCTGATTCCCCTGAGGCGGCAACTCTGTAAGTGCGCGGCGACCCATGGCGTGGCATAAATAACCCAAGCTGGATCACTCTTCAATACATATTTATACGATGTTATTTGCGCTCACTTTCAGGTGGCAGACACGTTCTCGGCATAACAACCCTGAATGCAAAGTCCCTCCGTCGGGACTTTGGTACAGCTCAGCATCCGCGCGGAACTAGGCTGCACTCTTTTCATCCACGGGCGACTCGTGGCTCCTAGCCTTTTCCCGTCTTTGCGTGAGATTCAGAACATGACCACCGAGAAACTCATGAATGTGGTTGAGATCACCCAGTTCGGACCGCCGGATGTCCTGGCTGTAAGACAAAGAGAAATCCCAACGCCTAAAGACAGCGAAGTCTTGATAAAAATTGAAGCGGCTGGGGTCAGTCGACCCGATCTGTTACAGCGACGCGGTCATTATCCTCCGCCTCCAGGAACATCGGATCTTCCCGGATTAGAAGCCGCCGGAGTCATCGCTGCCTGTGGTCCCGGAGTTTCAGAATATAAGGTTGGCGACCCAGTCTGCGCCCTGTTAGCCGGTGGTGGCTACGCCGAGTTCTGCCTAGCGCCGGTTAGCCAGGTATTACCGATTCCTGCCGGCTGGTCGGCTCAGGAAGCTGCTACTCTTCCCGAAAACATTTTTACGGTGTGGGAAAACGCCTTTCGCCGCGCCAAATTGCAGGCGGACGAAACCATCCTGATCCAGGGCGGAACCAGCGGCATCGGGTCCACCGCGATTATGTTAGCTCGCGAATTCGGGGCCACCGTAATCGCGACTGCCGGTACCGACGAAAAATGTCAGGCGTGTGTGTCCATCGGCGCGAGTGCGACGATTAATTACAAAACCCAAGATTTCGTCACAGAAACTCGGCGCCTTACCGGTCAACGCGGGGTGGATGTCGTGCTGGATATCGTGGGAGGCGACTATGTTCAGCGCAGCATCAATTGTATCGCCACTAATGGACGCATCTCCCTGCTCGCCATCCAAGGCGGCGATGAAGCCACGTTCGCAGTTTCGTCCCTAATCAAGAAACGCGGAACGATTGTGGCCTCGAACATGCGACCTAGATCACCCGCGGAAAAAGGCGTGATCGCAGAGGATTTACTCCGGCAAGTCTGGCCTCGTCTATCGAGCCGGACAAATTTCCGCCCAATCATCGATCGCGTATTCACCTTCGCGGAAGCGCCTCAAGCCCACGAACGAATGGAACGCGGCGAACACGTTGGCAAGATCGTTTTGGTTCCGGGTTAGACTCAATCGACCGCTACCTTTCCCGCTTGCGAGGCCGAAGGGGTCGCACCCCCTGGAGCGCTGCCTCGCTTGCGAGGCCGAAAGGGGTCGC
>JAFAHI010000008.1 GCA_019237325.1 Verrucomicrobiota bacterium
GATTCCGAGGCCATTATCTTACGGCTTTACGAGCCGCACGGCGGCCGAGGCAAAACCACGATCGAGACTGCGATCCCTCTCCAAAAAGCAGCCATCGTCAATATCCTGGAAGACGAAACCGAGGAATTAACGTTAGAAGGCGAACGCCGGATTACGTTCGAGTTCAAGCCGTTTCAGGTGATTTCCTTAAAGCTAACTTTTGAACCACGAATGGACGCGAAAGGACGCGAATAGAAAAAACTGCCCTGGTCTTTAGTCTAAAACCGCTTCGCGGTAACTCGAGATGCTTGGCGAGGTTGCTTCATCAGTTTGTCTTGGCTACTTCTTCATCTGCGTAAATCTGCGTCCATCCGCGGTTCTTTCTTTGATTTTTTCTGGAACGTTATTTGCGTCGATTCGTGTCCATTCGCGGTTAGGAACGTTTCTCGACAAACTTGTTCAATGCTTCCCGCGTAGCGTCGGTAGGCACCATTTTCGCGAACGCTTCCGCTTCGATGGCTAAACCTTCATCGATCGTCGCATTTAAGCCTCGGTCAACTGCATGAAGACAGACGGCGACTGCTTCGGGTGCAAAATGGGCAACTTTTGAGCCTAGCTCGACTGCTTCATCAAGAAGCTTCTCTTTATCGGCGATTGCGTTGATCAATCCCGCTTCTTTCGCCTCGACCGCGGTTATCGGTTCACCCGTAAGAATCATTCTTAACGCGCGTTTCCTGCCGATTAATCTGGGTAATCGCTGAGTTCCGCCGAAGCAGGGAGGTATTCCAATCGCGATTTCTGCCTTGGAAAACTTCGCTTCCGGGACAGCAATTGAAAGATGTGTCGCCTCCACGATTTCACATCCGCCACCGTAGGCTAGTCCGTTCACTGCTGCGATGACTGGTTTCGAGAAATTCTCGATTCGTCTGGTCATGTTCTGCCCACGCCGCACAAAGCGATGGTGGACAATTTTGGTGCCCAGTTTCACGTCTTGCGAGAATTCATGGATGTCTGCTCCTGCACTGAAAGCGCGGCCGGATCCAGTTAGAACCACCGCCCGGATCTGGTCTTCCTGTTCAATTTGGTCCAGTGCCTGAACGATTGAGTCGACCAACTCATAATTGAGGGCATTGAGTTTAGCCGGACGTTCAAGGGTGAGAATTGCCACCGATTCACGATCGCTGCGGGAGAGAACGCTGGTATTCATGACGAGATAGATACAGGAGCTACGCGCCAGAATCTAGGAGCTAGGAGGAGGGCTGAGGGGGCGCCGGCGAGCCTTCACAAATCATATCTAAATACCGCGTTAAGAAAAGCGACCTACGGCAGCGCTGCCGATAAACTCCCGTCGATTCTGCCAAGAACGGTGGACCAGTCAAGGGTTCATCGATCAGCTTAACGCGGCTAGTCGAGAATTGAATTCCGCGGTTAAAGCCATCAATGGCGGTTGATACACCAACGCCGTTAAACCTCCTGGTTCGTCACAAACTCTCGAATCGTACTGAGGATCCGTTCATCCACCTCATCCTGAGTCTCACCCGCCGCTTTGAGTTGACCCTTGGTGACCATCAACGAATGATCTCCGCCTTCGACCACGTAAAGCTGGTTCGGTGCTTTCATTTGTTCCCGCACGCCTTTCAATAGATCCAACGGACAAAGCGAGTCTCGGGTTCCCTGCACGAACAAGATCGGTGTGGCTAATTTAAGAAGCACCTCTGCCCGCATCTTTTCCGGGTTACCTCCGCCGCACAGTGGATAACCAAGGCAGATAACCGCTGGCAGCTCTTCTTCGAGAGCAAGATGGCATCCCACTCGACCTCCCATGCTTTTGCCGATCAGCACCACCGGTCCGTCATGAGTTTTTCTGACCCGGATCAGCGCTTCTCGATGAGCCGCAACCAAGGCGGGTAATGGATCCGGACGTTTTCGACGTTCTTCCATGTAAGGGTAATCGAACGGGAAAACCGGACCAACAGCCGCTAACCTATTCGCCCAGCGATGCATCCACGGATGCGTAGAAGGCGCGCCGGCTCCGTGAGCGAAAAGGAAGGCTGGCGTCTTCATTTAAACCAAGAGCTTCTAGCACAATGAGATCTAAAAGATCACGGAGACAGATTTCTTCGGTAGGGACGAGCTCCTGTTCGTCCGTTTCCTCTGGTGTAAAATGTCTCTGCCTTTGCGGCCTTGCTGTGAATTATTTTGTCTCCGTGTTTCGGTTAGGTTCGCCGCCGAAAATGCTGCGATGGACCGCAATCGGTGAACCGGGTTCCACCGGTCTCAACCAAGGATGATTGGGGGTCCTGGCTGTTGCCGGCTCCAAATGCCAAGCGTGAGCGATATCTCGCATCACCAGAGCATGATCGAATTCGATGCTGCCCTTCGGGAAACGGTCTTGATCATCAAAAAAACTGCAGGCAACCCGGTTGATACGGAACGGCCGGACTTTCCATTCTTTCGCTTCGAGAGCGATTCCTTCGAGGCTATCCGAATCCTCGACCGGCGAGCCCCCCGAATTGGCGCTGCAAAAGAAGTCTTCTTGTAGACTCTTAAAGCACGACGAGACCGGCAGCTGTAGAGCGTCATCGCCGGAAAAACTTACGTGGGTGGTCTTATCCAGGGACTGGCAGGCAAACTCAACATGACCCACGGATTCCTCAACCGCGAATCGTGCTCGGTGATATCCGCCCGTAGAGAGCTTCCCTCTCAGGATGGTGCTTAACCAAAGATCGGTATCTCGCCGGGTTACGAAGACCCCTTCACGAGGAATCCCTTTCACATCAATCCATTCTGAAGCGATCCGATGTACCGCATTTTCGCTGCTAACCCCTAGCCACAAGGGCAAGCCGCGTGGGCGGAGTGACTCTAAACGGACCAGGCAAACGCCCACGATGGCGTACCCGTGGTATAATTTTGGATGAAACGGAGCTGGTAGCAGCCGGTTGACTACCTTGGGATCGACTCGGTAGTTCAGCATGAATCGGCGCTTGATGACACCGCAGAAAATCGGGGTCCTCATACCATACCCTTACTGAAGGCCGGGTTCGGTCTTTACGCAAGCGGGTGAATAGCCGCGAGAAGGCGCAAAAAACGCAAACAAAGGACCAAGAAAATGGATGTATCTTGCGAAATCGCCGGGCCCGACGGTATTTTATTCTGGTTCTCGTGCTCGGCGCCATCCTCATGCTCGAGGGACGGCTCCAATGGGTCCCCGACCGGTCGGCCTCGCAAGCGAGGCAGCGCTCCACGATGCTCTGCTTTGCGTGAGATTTTTTCGCGTTTTTGTGCCTTTTTGCGGCTATTTTTTCCTGTGAACCCGCAAAATCACAAGGCTCTGGCTTACGGTACATTTCGCCTCGCTCTCGGTGTCGTTGAATTGATGCACGGTCTGGTCCGGCTGCCGGCGCTTGCCGGTTTTGCCGCCGGCATGGCGAAGCAGTTTCAAGGAACCATCTTGCCCGGCTGGTTCGTCTATTCTTTCGGTTCTATATTGCCGTTTCTCGAAGGATTGATTGGGCTAGCCTTGATTCTTGGGATATTCACGCGCTGGACGCTCGCTGCAGCCTCCCTGCTAATGTCGATCCTGATCTTCGGCACTTGCCTACGCTCTGATTGGAACATCGTCGGTCTACAGGTGATCTACGTGATCGCGTTTTTCATCGCGCTTTTCTTGCTCGAACATAACCACTACTCCGTTGACCGGATCATCCGCCGGGAGCAGGCGTAAGGACGAAACGGCGAATCGGCGAAAAGGCGAATGGGCGAGGGGGCGAAAGGGCGATCGCGAAGCCCATGACGGTAGGGTGAAAACCCGGCACGGATAGGATGTACTTCTAGCTCCAGTTTGGCCGCGCCGGTTTTGAGCCTACTCTAAATGAACGCGGATCGGTGTTCGCGGCACCAGGTCTCGAATGTCTGCGCCGGCTGCCCGGTTAGTCTCTCCACCTCGTTCGTTTGAAATGTGTAACTTTCCTTCCGGACCTGCACCCAAAGCTCGGCTAAGCTTTTCACCAGGGCCTCGGGAAGTCCGGACGCGATTGCTCTTTCGGCTGCCACTTCGACCGGGATATCGACACACTCGATCGGCTTG
>JAFAHI010000328.1 GCA_019237325.1 Verrucomicrobiota bacterium
CGAAGGTAAAGACGAAGCAAATAAGCTGGGCAATATCGAGCTTATCATCGGCGACGGCCAACGCAGTTCGCCTAAGGAGACAGCGGATGTTGAAGCTGCTATTACCAAAGGAGTGGACGGCATCGTAATCTCTCCGAACGACGCCGAGGCACTCGCACCAGGGCTGCAAGAAGCAGTCGATGCAAAAGTTCCTGTCGTTACCATCGACCGTCGGGTCAATAAGGTCCCAGGTATCCTCGGGCACGTGGGCGCCGACAACGTAAAAGGAGGCGAAGCTCAAGGTGAGCTCATCGAAAAACTGTTTCCGAATGGCTGCACGGTGATGAATCTGCAAGGGCAGTCCGGATCAAGTCCAGCAATCGACCGCAACAAAGGACTTCACGACGTCTTGGATAAAGCCAAAGACAGATACAAGATGGTCTTTGAAGATACGGCTGGATTCGATCGAGCAAAGGGCCTCAGCATGACGGAGTCGGCTCTCGCCTCAATGAAAACCCCCCCAGATGTAATTGTGTGCGCGAATGACGATATGGCGTTGGGCGCACTGGAAGCACTGAAAGCGCGCAATCTCATGGGCAAAGTGAAACTGATCGGTTTCGACGCCCTACCGGAAGCGTTAGGCCAAATTAAGGCCGGCAACATGACTGCTACAATCGAGCAGATGCCTGGCGGCCAGGTTAAAGGCGCTTTGGATACGCTGGTTTCATTTATCCGAGAGGGTAAGAAGCCAGCCCAAGCGGTAACGCTTCTAACGCCGATTGCGATCACCAGCGACAACCTCAATCAAGCTGAACGGCTGAACGAGGTGAAGTAGAAGACGCGTTCGGCGTTTGGCGTTTGGCGTTTTGGAGGCGCGAAGCGCTGGCAACAATATAGCCTAGGCTGAGTCTGCGGGGCCTAGGCTAGCCAGCAAATAGCGCTAGCGCTGAACGCGTGTCAGATAGCGTGGCCCGGGACCCCGTGTAATGGATCATAGAAATGAACGACCATTCTAACCTCGCCCACCCTTCTTGCGCGGCTTCGGCGCTGATATTCCTTTTTATGGCATACCTAGGCCTCGCAGACTCACCCTAAGCTGAATTCTGGGCCGCGCTTCGCACCTCAAATCGCCCATTCGCCGTTTCGCCAATTCGCCGATACGCCCATGGAACCACTCTTACGCATGACCTCGATCCGGAAGAAGTTTCCGGGTGTACAGGCGCTTGACGATGCGGGGCTCGAGGTGCAGCCCGGCGAGATCCACGCGTTGCTAGGCGAGAACGGGGCCGGTAAATCGACGCTCATCAAAATCCTGGCCGGCGCTCAGCAGCCTGACAATGGTACGATTGAGTTCGGAGGAGAGCACGTGGTGATGGCTTCGCCTCATGACGCGCAGCGCCGAGGGATCGCCACCATCTATCAAGAGTTCACTCTGGCTCCGAACATGACGATCGCTGAAAACGTCTTCATCGGCCGCGAACCGGGCCCGAGCGTTTTTGTGGATTGGGGGAAAATGGCGTCAGATACGAGGGCGATCACTGACCGCCTCGGCCTTGCGTTGCAGCCGTTGGCGATTGTGCGCGGATTGAGTGTGGCTGAGCAACAAATGGTCGAGATCGCGCGGGCGCTGTCGATGAAGTCCCGATTGATCGTCATGGACGAGCCGACTTCCGCCTTGTCTTTAGCCGAGGTTGATAAGCTGTTTCGAATCGCTCGCGAACTGAAGGCGCACGGCCTCAGCATTATTTTCGTCACCCACCGACTGGAAGAAGTAATGCAGATTTGTGACCGATACACCGTGCTTCGGGACGGTCGTTTAATGGGTAGCGGCTCGATAAAGGACATCACGATCGACGGCATCATCCGGCTCATGGTCGGCCGCGAGGTCAAAGCGCTGTTTGGTCATCGGGATCGGGAGACAGGGAGCGACGTCGTGCTACGAGTCGAGGGCTTGAACCGGCTCGGTAATGCCCGAGATCAAAGTGCGACCGTATTAGAAGACGTTAGTTTCGAAGTGCGGCGAGGCGAAATTCTGGGCGTGGCCGGATTGGTGGGCGCCGGACGCACGGAGATGGCGCGATCCGTATTTGGGGCGGATCGATTCGATTCCGGTCGGATCATCATTGGAGGCCGGGAGGTTCGTATCCGGTCCCCCAAAGATGCTATCCATCATGGCATTGGACTGGTGCCGGAGGACCGCAAACAACAGGCACTTTTCCTGGCGCTCGCGGTGCGCATCAATCTTAGTATGGCTTCGCACGGACAGCTCTTGCGCTGGGGTGTTTTCATCGATGAAACCGCTGAACGCGCGATGGTTGAGGAATATCGCCAGAAGCTTAATATTCGCATGGCGACCCCGGAACAATTGATTGCCAATCTGTCCGGTGGCAATCAGCAGAAGGTAACACTAGCCCGGTGGTTAGCACTTCGGCCGAAAGTGCTCATCGTCGACGAACCGACACGCGGCATCGATATCGGCGCAAAAGTTGAGGTCCACAACCTTCTCTTCGAGATGGCCCAATCTGGCATCGCGGTGATCGCTATTTCTTCAGAGCTGCCCGAGATCCTGGCGGTCAGCGATCGCATCATCGCCATGCGGGAAGGCCGGGTGACCGGTCAGGTCAAGCGAGAAGAAGCGACCGAGGAGGTCCTGATGTCGATGATGACTTTGAGCGCAAAGAACAATGAACGAAACCATGGAAACATCGACTGAGCACCCCCACTCCAGGGTACCGGGACGAACGAAGCTGGATGTATTCGGCATTCTGGCTCGTTTCGCGCCGCTGATCTTCTTGATCGTGCTGATGATAGGCTTCGCGATCTTCGAACCCCGTTTTCTCACACCGCTCAATCTTTTTAACATTCTCCGCCAGGTATCGATCTACGGCCTGCTGGCAGTTGGAATGACCTTCGTGATATTAACCGCCGGCATCGATCTTTCGATCGGTTCGTTGGTTGCCTTCGCCGGATTGGTCGCAGCGGCTGTATCGAAGGGTGGGATCTCCAATCGCTTCACGGTTGGGGCTGGTCAAGAGGCCGCCAGCCAGGGCTGGTATCTTGCCGCTCTGGCCGCTATCGCCGTGGGAGTTCTCGGTGGGTTCCTACAAGGATTTGCTATTACTAAGCTGAAGGTTCCCCCTTTTGTGGTTACACTTGGCGGGATGTCCGCCTGGCGGGGCGCCGCCCTGCTTTTCGCCGCAGGCGGTCCGATTAGCGGGTTCGAACCGAATTTCGTTTGGATGGGACAAGGACGAATCTTCGACCAGGTGCCAGTCCCCGTAGTCATCTTTCTAGCCTTTGCCGTGCTTGCTCACATCGCTCTGCGCTATACCCGTTACGGCCGTCAGATCTATGCCGTCGGCGGGAACCCGGAAGCAGCGCGGCTTACCGGGTTGAACGTGCCTGCTATCACCACCAGCGTTTATGTGATCATGGGGTTTTTCGCCGGACTCGGCGCGTTTGTTTTAGATGCCCGGCTAAACTCGGCTGAAGCCGTAGCCGGCACTGGTTACGAACTCACTGTCATCGCCTCCGTCGTCATCGGCGGAACCAGTCTTTTCGGCGGGGTGGGAACAATTTTCGGTACGGTCATCGGCACGATTCTGATCGGAGTACTACTGAACGGTCTCGTGCTGATGAACGTGTCGGCCTACATCCAACAGATCATTATCGGCATCATTATCGTCCTCGCCGTCGCCTTTGATACGTTCGCGAAGTCCCGACAACGGGTCGGATAAGGGGCGTTTGAGCACACAGCCCGCGGGTGCAATTCGGGGGGGCGCGCGTCCCCGCGCGCCGCGAGAACGTTCCCGACCAAAACGTGTATTTTTGGCCAGAGTTATAGAGTGTCCTCGGCTTCGCGAACAACTGATCGCGAGGACGCGGGACAACAATGATTCACAAAGTCACTCACTAACGGCGACGCGGTATGCTGCGAAGAGACGATATAAGTCCGCAACGTGGCAACTTCTTTAGGCAGCGGAAGCATTGCCACTTTTCTCCCTTTGCTGATTGGGCCGATGAAACTTTCCGGCATCGCGGCAATGCCAACGCCGGCTTCGACGAATCCGAGCACGCCTTCCAAGGTTCCCATTTCCATGATGCGTTCCGGCCGAACTTTCTTTGTCTCCAGAAACGTCAACAATCTTTCGGTGTAGGAACAACCCAAGCGCTGAACCAGGACCTTCAGCCCGAACCTGTTCACTTCGAACAGATCATTCCTGGTCTTCACTTTCACAGGCGCAAGCACCATCAGCTTGTCCGTGAAGACTTGCTCTTCCCGAAGGCCCGGTACCGCAAACGAACGTGATACAAAACCGGCATCGAGTTCGCCTCGTTTAACTTGGTCGACCAAGGTCGACGAGCTGCCCACGTGCACGGAAACATCGACATGTGGCGATTCTTCAAGAAACCGGGAGACCAAACCAGGTAACTGAACGGCCGCGACCGTTTCGATCGCTCCTAAGCGCAGGCTAGCTTCTTTCGCAGGCTTCCCGCGACCAAAAGCGTAGCCCAGATCGTTGAGGACGGCATCGAGTCTCATCGCCATCGGCAAAACCGCTTCTCCGCCGCTGGAAAGCTTAACTCCCCGAGCATGCCTGCGGAGCAGCGTCACTCCGAGCGCGTCTTCCAACTTTTTGATTCGGGCGGTGACATTGGATTGCACCATGTTCAGCCGGTTAGCCGCTTTTGTAATGGAACCGCAGCGAGCCACATTCAGGAAAACGAGTACATCGGGTAGTAAATGAGCATCCATCGCCACTCATCATCCACAATGATGGCTCCGATACCAAGAAATCATTATGCGAACGGTTAACAGCACAGCATGATGAGGCCATCTGAAATATGTCTCAGAACAATAGACCGCTCCTCATCTTGGTTGCCGGACCATATCGATCAAATACCGGTGATGACCTGGATAAGATCGCTAACAACCTACACGTAATGAACGTGGCGAGTTTGGAGCTGTTCCGTTTGGGACATATCCCCGTCACCGGTGAGGCGCTCGCACTGCCGCTGATTGCGGTTGCCGGTTCCAAACAGGTCGGGGATGAAATTTTTAACGAGATATTTCATCCAATCGCGCGGCGGCTAATCGAGCGGGTGGACGCGGTTCTAAGGGTCGGTGGTGCGTCTACCGGCGCGGATGAGATGGTCACGTTAGCACGAGCCGCCGGCAAATTGGTCTACATGACAATTGATGAGATTGAAAGGGTCACAAATTAGGGCCTCGGCACGAGTCTTGTTGATCGACCGCGAAACCAGCTCCGTAGGAGCGAAATATTTATAGCTATGGTGTCCCAATTTGCGCCTAGCTCCGTAGGAGCGACATATCGTTGGCGACACGCGAAAGACCCTCTAGATGCCGCTCCTACGGAGCTGTTCGGAATTTGCTAGGACATGGCTATAAAGATTTTGCTCCTACGGAGCACGATTCGATAACGCCCCGCTTCGCGGCAATTCCGACAAACCCACGGACGAGCAGGAGCTCGTCCCTACCGAAAAGAACAATGGAAGATAGAATTAGAATAATAGAGGTAAAAATTCTCTCGGATGATTGGTCTATTCTTAAGAAGACCACCCTAGAAATCCGCCGCCAAGACGGCTCTTGGCAAACGGTTAATCGCGAAACCTATGATCGCGGAAACGGCGCGACGATTCTGCTTTTTAATCGTGAGCAAAAGACCGTCTTACTTACGCGACAGTTCCGATTCCCGGCTTTTGTGAATGGCTGCGAAGATGGAATGCTAATCGAGGCCTGTGCCGGTCTTTTGGAAAAAGATGATCCGGAAAGCGCGATCCGGAGAGAAACCGAAGAAGAAACCGGTTATCACCTCGGACCTGTCACCAAGCTTTTCGCAGCTTATATGAGCCCGGGTTCTGTCACCGAGAAGGTACATTTTTTTGCGGGCCCCATATACCCCGGCACAACGGAAAAGCACGGGTGGCGGTGTTATCGACCACGGTGAAGAGATCGAGCTAGTCGAGCTCGGTCTAGACCAAGCTCTGCAGATGATCGAAACCGGGGAAATCCAAGACGGAAAAACGATCATGTTGCTGCAACACGCCAAGTTGAAGGGTTTGGTTAAGTGAGGAGGCAATGCGGCGACGTCGTGGAGCGCTGCCTTCGCTTGCGAGGCCGGGGGTGAGCAGGGGGGTATCGTCTGCCCCCGCCTTTCGTCGTCTACGCTCTGTATCCGCACGACCAAATCGAACGCAGTCCACGACCTATTTTTTAGGCCCCAAATCTCTTCGGTTTTTGCGGCGATCGGCGGGTGATAGAGCGCTGGAAGCAGGAAGGTATTGCACTGTTCGTCCCCTCTGCTCACCACGGCCTCGCAAGCGAGGTAGCGCTCCACAAGGAAATCGCTGCTCGCGCTCTTTCCGCGAGCAGGCGGATAAGGATCCGAGGATCCAGCTATAACTTACGGTCTACAGGCCGGAGATTGATATCTCGAAAACACCCAGACCGTGGGTAGCCGCCCGGAGAGTTCTCGAGGGGCTCTGCAACTTCAGATCGAAGATTTCAACATCAGGCAACCCGGTCCCCAACAGATTCCAGGTCGTCCCCCCGTCGGCCGAAAAATAAACACCTTGATCCGTAGAAGCGAATAGGTGCTGGGTGTTTAGCGGATCGACCACAAAACCGTTTACGGACGTTGCAGACGCAGTAGGCGGACCAACCGTTAGGAAGTTCGCATTGTTGGGGTTAGCGACCGCCGCCGAAAGGTTCCACAACCGTCAAAATATTTTCCGAGCCGGTGAGCTGGTAACCGTTGTAGCAGATGTACACTACGTCCGGATTCACTGGATCCATCACGATGCGGCTGACATATACCCGAATTCCCACATTAAGATTCACAAGAGCGCCACCCGTCACCGTCGCATACACCGAGCCGTCATCTAACCCGACAACCCGGATGCTGTCGCTCATTGGAGAAACTCCGATTGCGCTAATGGGGACTCCAGTCTCGATCGGCGACGCGCTGACCGGGAACATCGTATTGCCCTGGTCATTCGACCAATACAGTGTATCCGTGCCGAAATAGACGGTATTCGGTGTACCCGGCCCAAGAGCCATCGGCGCGTAGAAGTTCACGCTATCGGTGAGTTGTATGCCGTTGAACCGGTCCGTTGACCCGTCGCAATGGACGGTAGGATCAACATCACCGGTGTACCGGCCTAGGAACGACCATTCTCCTTCTTCAGCGCAGCTCGTCTTAAGTACGCGGCTGAAACCGATCAGATCGTTGGTCACGTTGAAGTAGGTGTGATACATCGTGACTTCTTCCGTATTCTTCGCACTCTGGTCGATCAGGGCGTACCCGCCGTCACCAAAGTCCGCGCGTACTATGCTGCCGTCCGGTTTGAAGAAAATGGTTCCGTTATCCTGGGTGCCGCCGATGCTGAAGTTTTTGTTAGTAGGATGAACAGCAATACTTTCGAACTGGGTTGCCGAAAATCCCTTGGTATTGATATCTCTCCATTTCTTTGCGCTGTCAGACGAGGCCCATACTCCGCCGTCGTTGCCGGTATAGATCACCTTCGGGTTGGACTTGGAAATCGCGATCGCATGGCTGTCCGCGTGTAACCTAGCCACGCTGGGAGTGAATGTGGTGCCGCCGTCAGTTGAATACTGGAAAATTCCGCCGCCGTTAGGAGGACCGTGACCCGTTGCTTGGGGATTCGGAGGACCCGGGTTCGCTATGACCTGACCATCAATATACATGTAACCGTGCCCGGGAGGTCCATCGGGATCAACGCCAGTCGAGCTCAACGTCCCAGCCAGGTAAACATTCTGCGGATTAGTCTGATCTATGGCGATGGCAACGTTGTAGAAACCCTGGCCGCCCGCAAACCCATCCGCCGCAGTCAGAATGGTCGGATAAGTCTTGCCGCCGTCAGTCGATTTTCGGAGGAGACCCTGGTCCTGCTGGTTGGTATCATACTCGTCGGTTGCCGCTAGAATTGTTTGGCCGTCCGGGGAAATGTCGAGCTTCACGTTGATCAAGGTGGCCACATTATTGCTAACTGCAGGGCCACCCGTAACGGTCGCGAGTGTGAAGGTTGGCGTCGCGGACGTAGCGTTCGTGGAATAGTAAAGGCCGCCTTGAACATTGTTCCCGTGTTTATCGGTGACCTGGCCAAAGAGGCTGCAGACCACGTGGTCGGGATTCGCCGGATCCATGGCAGCACTGGTGCAAATCACGTTTGTGCCGGGACCCACTGCCAATTGGTCGAACGTGGGATTGGCGCTCGTGAAATTCGTCGAGCGATAAAGACCCCGAGGGGGCAACGTAGCACCGGTCTGGGCGCCCAAGCCGCCGACTCCGGACGATGTCGCACAAAACACAATGTTATTGTTCTGAGGGTCAACCAGAATCTTAACAATGCTTCGATTCATGAACGCATTGGCGCTTGTAGAAGTAACGTAGTACGGACCTTTCAACATCGGTGTCTTGGAAGTGGCACCGGTTACAAGGTAAACACCCCCGCCGAAGTAGCTGTCGGCCGAGAGGTTACCTTCCCCTGTGCCGATGAGCACCCTGGTTGTGTCCGTCGGATCCACGGTAATTGATCCAATGGCAAAATTAAGTGCACTCCCCAGCAGCTGCTCCCAGGTTTTGCCGCCGTTCAGGGACCGGTAAACGCCACCCTGAGCCCCGCCGACATAGACGATTTCAGGATCTCTGGGATCAACCGCGATTGCCGAAACTCGTCCACTGACCGGCACCTCAAGGGATGGCGGCGCGGTACCATGAGACGTGTACGTCTGGCCGTTCGGGATTGGGTCCGGACCGAGCGCAATCCATTGAGGTGCCGCCAATTTTTCGGATTGGAATATCGGTATGACCGATCGCTGTGGTCTAAGCGTTGCCTTCGGCCGCTCGGGGCCAAGGACAGGATTTAGCTCCGCCGGATGACCGAACGGTTTCATATGTAAACGGGCCGGATCGATCGCTCGGACCGGTAAACAGAGGCACAGACTGATCGCCAGGGTGAACAGTCCTCCCACGGAGACTAAGCGTTGAGAGCTAACTCGAGCTCTTTTTCTAAGGATAGGACAACGGGGATTCATATGGAAAACAAGGATCAACTAACGAAGGTGAGTGAGAAGGCAATCACTCACGGTAAACAGGCTTGATAACAGGGCGGACAGCGAATTGTCTACCTTAAATCGTTTCAACAAAGCCATGCAACGCGTTTATCTGACCAGCATAGGGCTGTGGGTTCGCCAGTAATGCATCAAAGGCGACCAGCTTGGGTGTCTGTTGAGAAAACAGCGTTTCGACTAAAAGGACATTGATTGCGACCAAGCATGCGATCCGAGACATTCTGTTAATAAGACAATGAAATCGGAGGTTTGGTTCAGATCACGTGCGTTGTCGTTGCGGCGCGACGACCGTGCTCGGTAAATCAACGCGCGGTCAGCAAAGACGAATGGGATCCGCCTTCGCCAAGTCTACGGCGCGACAGGCCCTATGGGACTAATAGGATTTATATGCATCCCACTAGTCCCATCCGTATGTTAACTCCTTTCCCATCGAGTACGAGCATGACTTACTCGGGCTCAAGAGCGGGCTCCCGAGGCTCCGTCTCCGAGGTAGAGATTCGCTCGCCAGCAACCTCTATCTTTCGGAGAAGAAACCAGAAGCCGACGGCGGCCAGCAGTCCTAGTATCCCGCATCCAGACCAAAGCGCGCGCTCGCCGACAGTCTGCAGGACGAATCCTCCTACTGTCGGACCCAAAAGAATCCCGAACGACCAGGACATTGAGTATGAGCCCTGATAGACCCCTTGTTGACCGGGCGGCGCAATGCGGCTTATCAGAGCGGGCGTGGTCGAGGCCATAGCGATTTCTCCTAACGTCCAGATGAAAATGGCGGCAGCATATTCCGTAGTGGTATGCGCGAATTGAGTTAGGAAGAATCCAGTCCCGACACAAATTGCGGCAATGCTTAAGCCGGTTGCCGGCGACCAACGCTGCAAGAATCGGCTGATGGGAATACTTAGCAGCACCACGGTAACACCGTTGGTGACCAATGCGCGGCTGAAATCGCCGGCATTCAATCCTTTTTGGCTCATCACCAGAGGCAAGGTGGAATAAGCTTGGAAGAATTGGGCCGTCAATAAGCAGGCCAGCCCAAAGAGCAAAACTAATCGGCGGTCTCTGAAAGCCGCAAACGGGGAACGTCGAACTCCCTGCATATGCCGCCGGGGTTCCCGAAACCAGAATAGGATAATGGCAAAATAGAGCAGCGAGGTAGTGCCATCGAAACTGAACAGGAAATGAAAACTGATTGTGGCCAGCAATCCGCCGATGAGCGGAGCAATGCTAGCCCCAATGTTAACTGCCCAATAGTTAAACGCGTAGGCGCGAACCCTGTCCGATACCGGCACCAGATCCGCTACCGAGGCTGATACTGCCGGTCTTTGAAAGTCTAAGGCGAAACCAGTTAGGAAGGCGCACGCATAGATCAGGAACAGAGGCTGGCACCACGGGATGGCGAATAAGGCCAGCGCGGAAGCACCTAAGCCGGTTAACAATGTGAATTTCCGGCCGATTCGGTCTGCGCTCCATCCCCCAAGGAAAGCGGCACTTAACCCGCCGATACCCCAACAGGAAACCGCAGACGCGGCGACGTTTTGCGAGACACCTCGGCTGATCAGAAAAAAAGATAAAAAAGGGAAGGCCATGGCGCCGATACGGTTGACCAAAATTCCGGACCACAAGACCCAAAAGCCGGCTGGAAATCCGCCGACCGTCCTTTGCCAAAGTCGGTGAAGATTCATGGTAACTTAATTCAAAAAAAGGGTAATTACGGAACAAACCGGCTGGTCGCAGCAGCGGCGCTGGCATCAATTTCGATGCATGGCCGGTAGCCTGATCGATCGCGCCAAGCAGTTCGCTAGCACTAACTTAGAACGCCCGGGCGGCGTCCTTAGCACTTATCCGGCGGACAGACCTCTTGCCCGCCTAAACGTCTGGGTAATCGGTTACCTCAGGTCGCGGTGCTAAAATAACGGCGACGCGTATCTACTACCGGGCGGATCATAGAAGTGAAGAGAAAGTCGGGAAAAGTTAGGTCTAGCATGAGCGTCATAAGTTCCTCCTCTTCGTTTAACCGGTTAGATAATTGCGTGCCGGGTTAGAGCGCGAAAACTAGCAGCAGACTGACGGAGCCGCAAGTTAGAAGTTCGAATATCAGGAATTCCTGAGTCTTTTGTCGGAATGCAATTAAAGAAAAAACAGCACCGCACTAGTTCGCCGGCACTACAATACTTCCCTACTCCATCACTCCGGTTTTCGTCGTTTCTTCCTCTCGTCGACCGCTCGTTTCAGGACGAATTCGATTTGGCCATTGACGCTCCGGAACTCTTCCTGAGCCCACGCTTCCAGCTCGCGCCAAAGCTTGTCGTCGATTCGCAATAAGAACGCCTTTCTGTCAGCCATCGGTCATTAATGGTAAAGAGTACCCGTGTTAATGACTGGTTGGGTATCGGACTCACCGCAAAGAACAACTAGCAGGTTGCTAACCATGGCCGCCTTCCGTTCCGAATCGAACTCGATGATACCTCGCTCTTGTAGTTGGGCCAACGCCATCTCTACCATGCCCACCGCCCCGTTTACGATTTTTTGCCTGGCCCCAATCACCGCATCTGCTTGTTGCCGACGCAGCATGGCTTGTGCAATTTCGGGTGCGTACGCTAAGTGCGCCAACCTGGCTTCTTCGACTTTAACCCCAGCGCGAGCCAGCCGGTCCTGAAGCTCGGTATGCAAAACCTGAAAGAGCTGATCGCCTCCCGTTAGAAGGGTCAGCCGGCCGTCTTCGTCGTTGTCATAGGCAAACTGATTCGCGAGATGGCGGATAGCCGCTTCGGTTTGGATCCGAATATATTGCTCGTAATTTTCGACATCGAACATGGCTTGGGCAGTATCGGCAATTCGCCAGACAACAATACCTGCGATTTCGATCGGGTTGCCTAATCGATCGTTCACCTTGAGCGTCTCGGAAACGAGGTTGCGGGCGCGCAAAGAGATCTTCATGCGCCGGCAAAAAGGATTGGTCCAGCCGAGACCGGTTCGTCGTATGGTTCCTTGATAGGAGCCAAAAAGCAGAAGTACGGCGGATTCATTCGGCTGTAGAACGAACAGTCCTTTAGAGAGGGTGACGGCCAACGCTAGTACAAGTCCAGCCATTGACGTCACGGACCCAGATCGGGTGCCCGCGGGTTCGAACAGGTTTTGCAGCAGCCAGAACCCGTTGCAGAAGAGAATAATTACCACCAGGAGCATTAACCAGCCATTCAGGCTGAATCCGCGACCCTCGGTATGGGCTGTAGTCCCGAAATTGCGTTGATCGCTCATGCAATCATTATGATATCATTTCAATATCATGCAAACGAATTCTCTCTGATGGCTAGACATTCGAGAACGAGGACGACGACGAGTACGAGGACGATAGGCGATGGGAAGAAATAAGGTTCAGCGTGACGCAAAGTCACAAGTGAAATGGAGTTAGAGCGGAGATGGAGA
>JAFAHI010000086.1 GCA_019237325.1 Verrucomicrobiota bacterium
GCTCAGCAGAAAGCAGGCAAAGCGATCGATCGGCTGCCGACGCTTAAGAAGATGCAACATTCGCCCGCATAAAACTCTTTAAGCGCGCCCTATTCTGAAGCTCGAATCGCGCCCCGATTGGCACCGCAAGAGCTAGATATCGCTGGAGAATCTCGGCGCGCTGGCGTTGCAACTGGGCAACGACGACGTCGCTCGCATCGATACGGCGATCCCGCCTGGCGCCGGTGCCGGGCCACGCTATTCCAAGGCGGGGATGAAAAGGGTCTATCTGTAAGCCGCGATGCTGACGAGCCGGGCCTTCAACAATTCCGGTGTCAAAATCGTGGTTCGCGAAATGCAATACGGAAAAGACCGTATTACCGGTACGAAAAACCGGTCCGTTTCAAAAATCGTCCCGACCCGGAGGGCGCATGCGCCTTAACGTAAAGGAGCAGATCCGTTTCCCCCGTTGGTAATACACTTGATGGACAGCGAGTAGCAGCTGAAAATCGAGATTGGCACGCAAACTGTTCTATGAGGCTGGCACCTGCAACTCGAGGACCCTCATCTAACTAACCTTTATTACTCCAGCAACTGTTCGCAAAGCCCCGTTCTCATTTCACCAACGTCGCTATTAGAACGAAGACTGGCACCTATGGAAACGACAACGACAACAGAAGGCGACAAACTTCGATATACGAAGATGCCCCTTAATAACGGATCCGGTGCGATGCCCGCACTTGGTTTTGGCACGTTGATTCCCGACCCCACCGACACCATAAACGCGACCAAAGCCGCGCTGGAAGCAGGATTTCGTCAATTCGATTCGGCAGAACGTTACCGAAACGAAAAACAGGTGGGCGAAGCCATGCAGGAGGTGTTCAAGGAAGGAAAGATTAAGCGAGAAGATGTGTTTATTGCCACGAAACTGTGGAACAGCAATCACCGTCCCGAACGCGTAAAGCCCGCTTTTGACGCGAGTCTGCATCGACTCCAACTCGATTATCTCGATCTCTATCTAATTCATACCCCGTTTGCCTTTCAACCCGGTGAGGAGCAAGACCCAAGGGACGAGAATGGCAAAGTAATTTATGACGATGGGATAACGCTGCTGGATACCTGGCGAGCTTTGGAGAGTCTGGTGGACGATGGCAGGTGCAAGGCTATCGGATTGTCGGATGTGAATGTGGAAAAGACGAAAGAGATTTTTGAAGCCGCGAGGATAAAACCTGCCGTGATTCACGTAGAATCGCATCCTTACCTACCAGAATGGGAGTTGCTCGAATTCTGCAAACAGAACGGTATCGCGCTCCAAGCTTTTGCGGCGTTAGGTCATAGTTCAGAACCCAGATTGCTAGATGATCCTGTGATCACCTCCATCGCCAAGAGAGTTAACAAAACCCCCGCCCAAGTGGTGCTCGCATGGGCGGTGCAACGCGGCACGGCCCTCCTAACCACGTCCAAAACTCCCAGCCGCATCAAAGAGAACTTTGATATCTCCACGCTTCCCGAAGATGCCATGATACAGATTAATGGAATCCAGACACGGCAGAGATTTAACGCCGTCGTGGAGACTGGCGTGCCTGGGTTTATTCCGAGAGGAAAGTGAAATCATAACCACGGTTCGGGGAGGGCGCGCGTCCCCGCGCGCCGCGAGAACGTATTTGAACCGAGGGTGTATTTTTGCCTGCAGTTGCAAAACGTACTCGGCTTCGATAACGACTGATCGCGGGGACGCGATCCCTCCCCACCTGGGTTATTCTGCTAAACCGCTTCGCGGTCCCAAGACGTCGGCCAAATGATTGAACTCAAATCGGTTAGCAAGAGTTTTGGCGCATCGATCGCTCTTCATGAAACCGATCTGTGCCTTGATGCCGGCAAAACCACCGCTCTCATCGGGCCCAGCGGCTGCGGCAAGTCGACGCTTTTGAGGTTGATCGTTGGCTTGCTCGAGCCGACGACCGGAACTATTAAAATCGAGGGTCAGATAGTCTCCGCAAGCGTGATTCTGTCCCTACGGCGCCGGATCGGGTACGTGATCCAGGAGGGTGGGTTGTTCGCGCATCTGACCGCTGCACAAAACGTTTTGCTGATGGCGAAGCACCTAAAACGGCCACCCGGAGAAATGCACACCAGACTCCGCGAACTGTGTGAGCTAACTCACTTTCCAGAAAACGCGCTCACTCGCTATCCGGTTGAGCTGTCCGGCGGGCAACGCCAGCGCGTGAGTTTGATGCGAGCGCTGATGTTGCAGCCGAGCGTGTTGCTGCTGGACGAACCGCTCGGCGCGCTTGATCCAATGGTCCGTACGCGCCTGCAAGATGATCTGAAGGAGATTTTTCAAAGCCTGCAACAGACAACTTTGTTGGTCACGCATGACATGGCTGAGGCCGGCTTTTTAGCGAGCCGCATCGTGCTTCTGAACGAAGGCCGCGTTGTCCAATCCGGAACGCTGGACGATCTGCGAACCAGGCCGGCCTCGGACTTCGTCCGTGACTTTCTACACGCCCAGCGCGGACTGGCAGAGGTATGAAATCGCTGGGCATACTTTTGACCGTCTTCGCCTTTTGCTCCACAGCCCAGTCGCTGCCGATTGTGGTCGGCTCAAAGAGATTTACCGAATCCTACGTATTGGGTGAGATTGCCAAGACCGCTCTGCAGAACGCCGGTTTCACCGTCGAACACAAGCAGGGAATGGGCGGCACGATCATCTTGTGGCAAGCGTTGGTCGCGGGCGAAATCGCGCTCTACCCCGAATACACGGGCACAATCGGCGAAGAAATTTTGAAGACAAAGCAACGGCTGAACACAGACGAAATCCGTGCGCTGCTCCGGGAAAAGGGTGTAGGCATGACTGGGGAACTTGGTTTCGACAACACGTACGCGTTAGTTATGGAGCGAGATCGGGCTGACAAACAAGGCATCCACAAGATCAGCGACCTCCGGGAACATCCTGAACTGAACGTTGGCCTGACTCACGAATTCCTCGACCGCCAGGATGGCTGGGCGCCGCTCAGCGCACGCTATGGCCTGCAGATGCGCAACGTCCGCGGGATCGACCACGCGCTGGGCTACGCTGCGTTGAGAAATGGCTCGATTGACGTCAAGGACGCCTACTCAACCGACGCCAGGATCGCGGAAAACAACCTCATTTTGCTCGATGATGATCTTCATTTCTTTCCGCAGTACAAAGCCGTGTTTCTCTACCGGCTCGGCACCGATCCTCGCGCGGTGACTGCGCTAGAGAAGCTTGCTGGCACGTTGGACACGACGCGTATGACGCGCTTGAATGCTGAAGCGGAACGGACAAAAAATTATGCGCTGGCCGCGGCGCTCTACTTCGGCCAAAAACCAGAACCGGTGGCCGGGCAGCTCGCCGGAAAAATCGGACGCTGGATCTGGCAGCATCTGCAATTGGTCGGAGCTTCGTTGTTGCTGGCGATTATCGTCGGCATCCCGCTTGGCATCCGCGCGAGTCGACCTGGACCAATCAGCGATTTCATTCTCTCCACCACCGGAGTGATTCAAACTATCCCCTCCCTTGCCTTGCTTGCGTTGCTCGTGCCGCTCCCCTTCTTCGGGATCGGCCCGGTAACGGCGATTTTTGCTCTGTTCTTATACAGCCTCTTGCCGATCGTCCGGAACACCGCCACCGGCCTTCAGGATATTGCCACGCCGGTCCGCGAATCGGCTGCCGCTCTCGGATTAGAACCGCAAGCCCAGCTTTGGAAGGTTTTTCTACCCCTAGCCTCGCGCACGATTCTGGCAGGGGTAAAAACGAGCGCTATTATAAACGTGGGCACCGCTACGCTGGCTGCGCTAATCGGCGTCGGAGGCTTGGGGGAGCCAATCATCAGCGGACTGAACCTCAACGACTATAGTACGATCTTGCAGGGTGCAATTCCCGCCGCGGTGCTCGCCCTGCTGGTGCAGTTTTTTTTTGATGGACTGGAGCGTGTCTTTATCCCGAAAGGGCTGCGGCTGAAACAATGAAAATTGCTGACGCCGGTGACAGACCTGGTCGGATCGCGTTTAGCGAAGTTTTGGGCCCGCTCCAGATAGTTCGTGATGTTCTGACAAAGCAATGACACAAGAAATGACACTTGTATCCGTTAACGTCGGTCTCCCACGCGAGATTACCTGGCACGGTAAAACCGTTCGCACAGGCATCTGGAAGAGTCCGGTCACCGGTCGCGTCATCGTTCGAAAACTGAATCTAGATGGTGATGGCCAGGGAGACCTCGCCGGCCACGGAGGCTTGAACCGCGCGGTAATGGTTTACCAGCTCGATTCCTATCGCTATTGGGAGCGCCAACTTAGCCGGAACGACTTTTCGTATGGACAATTCGGTGAAAACTTCACCGTAGAAGGCTTGCCTGATGCTGAAGTCTGTATTGGCGATCGTTACCGCATCGGCACCGCCTTATTTGAGGTATCGCAGCCGCGGGTCACTTGTTATCGCCTGGGCATCCGTATGGACGAACCGCAAATGGCGGCCTTGGTGGTGGCGCATCATCGGCCGGGTTTTTACTTTCGAGTCCTGGAAGAAGGTGAAGTCGGAGCCGGTGATGAAATTGTAAAGATCGCGGAAGGCCCAGAGCGAATGAATGTCGCCGAGATAGATGCACTCCTCTATCTGCCGAATCACGATATCGAGCAATTAGAGCGAGCATTGCGGATCCCAGCTTTGAGCCGGGGATGGCAGGGCTCATTTCAAGCGATCCTGGAAAACAAGAAAAGCGAAACGGCAGAACAAGAGAAACCAGGGTTAACATCCCAGAGCGGTGCGCAGCCTGCATGGTTCGGATTCCGCCAGCTAAAGGTCTCTAATATCCATCAAGAGAGCGCTAGCGTAGTCTCGCTAACACTGACGCCTGCTGATGATCGCCCACTCGTGGCCGCTCTGCCCGGTCAGTTTATTATCCTGCGCTTACAACCGACGCCCAACGGTCCAACCCTGTTGCGCAACTACTCCTTGTCGGATTTACCCAGTGCGGACCGCTACCGGATAAGCATCAAACTCGAGCCGAATGGCGCCGCCAGCACTTATCTGCACCAGCAAATCAGGCAGGGCGACTTGCTGGAAGTTGCGGCGCCTAGGGGAAATTTCACCCTGCAACCCGCCACGAGGCCAGTGGTGTTAGTCAGTGCGGGGGTTGGGGCAACTCCAGTATTGGCTATGCTGCATTCGCTGGCTCATGAAATCTCACCCCGTGAAGTCTGGTGGCTTTTCGGCGCTCGCAACGGTGATGAGCACCCATTTGCGAGGGAGTCACACGACCTGATCAAAGCGTTACCCAACGGCAAAAGATTTATCGCACACAGTCGCCCCGGATTTGGAGATCGCCTGGGCGTGCATTTCGATCATGCGGGACATATCACGGTCGAAGTTCTCGAAAAGCTGGGCACGCCCCGTGACGCGGATTTTTACCTGTGCGGCCCTGCCGCATTTCTGCGCGACTTAACTGATCGGTTACTGACGTGGGGCGTTTCGGAGGACCGGCTCCACAGTGAAGTCTTCGGCGACGGGAAACAGTTTGCACCCGGTGTCATCAATCAATCGCAAGCACGTCCTCACCCGCCGGAAGGGTCTTTGGATTCTGGCCCAAAAGTGTCGTTCGTGAGGAGCAGTCTCAACGTAAGGTGGGACCCTAAGTTTTCGAGCCTTCTCGATTTTGCGGAAGCCTGCGACGTGCCGGTGAGATGGGCATGCCGCACCGGAGTCTGCCACACGTGCGAATGCTCTTTGATCTCGGGCAGTGTCGGCTACCAGCCTGAACCGCTCGAGCCGCCCGCCCAAGGCAATGTGTTGATCTGTTGCTCCCGACCTAACGGCGATGTGGTAATCGATTTATAGCGGGCGGAATATGCCCGTTCGGGGTAGACGCTAAACTCACCAGGGTCGAAATTCGGTCCAAGGTTCGCTTTTCGTACGACGTCACGCAAAACGATCAACGTTTGACACGACGTCAAATCACAGGTTTTCGCCAATTGTCACGGCAGGAAAAGGCCATTGCGTCCACAAACGCTCCTAACCCAGGCAAATAGCACGAACTCGGCAGATCGCCTACCCCATGGCACGGCGCATGCATAGGGGTCGAGACCTAGATGAACACGCTTACACAGGACGGACGCGTAAACGTTGATAATGGTAATACTAACCACGTCTCAAAGTTTGCGAAAAAGGTAGAAACCACTGCCTCAGCCAGTGATCTAAGGCGCCGATATCAAGAAGTTCGAGCACTTTCCGAGCGCCTTTGCGAGCCGCTCGAGACGGAAGATTATGTCATCCAAACCATGCCCGAGGCCAGTCCTACGAAATGGCATCTAGCGCACACCAGCTGGTTCTTCGAAACATTTTTGCTCCAAGCTAACATTCCCAACTACCAATCGGCGCATCCGCAATACAACTACCTGTTCAATTCGTATTACAACGCGGTGGGTCCGTTCCATTGCCGGCCCAAGCGCGGCTTGCTTTCGCGACCTACCGTCACTGAAGTATATGAATATCGGAAATACGTGGATGCGTTGATGTTGGACCTTCTTAGCCAGGCCGATACGCAAAAACTGGATACTCTCGAACCACGTATCATCCTCGGTCTTAATCATGAGCAGCAGCATCAGGAGCTAATGGTCACGGACCTTAAGCATGTCTTTTCGCAAAATCCGTTGCGTCCTGCCTATCAAAAACGTGTTCCAACCGAAGTCCGACCCGTTCCGCCGGTGAGATGGTTTCCGTTCGAAGAAGGGATCCATACTATTGGTCACAATGGTTCGGGTTTCAGCTATGACAATGAAGGACCGGTTCACCGGATGCTGACTAACGCTTTCCTGTTGTCCTCACGCCTCGTCACAAACGGAGAGTATCTCAGTTTCATGCTCGATGGAGGTTACCAGCGCTCGGAGCTTTGGTTGTCGCTCGGATGGAACACGGTGAAAGAGAAACTCTGGCGGGCGCCGCTATATTGGGAAGAGCACGAGGACGGCGGTTGGCGGACTATGACACTGGCCGGTATGCGAGATCTGTGTCTCGAGGAACCAGTCTGCCATGTTAGTTTTTTCGAAGCCGACGCGTTTGCTCGCTGGTCTGGAGCCAGATTGCCTTCCGAACAAGAATGGGAGATCGCCTCAGCGGGAGTACCTTTGGAAGGCAATTTCGTTGATAACGAAATCCTGCATCCGACGCCGCTGGATTCCGAGCGATCTGGGCTAACGCAAATGTTCGGGGACGTCTGGGAATGGACGCGCAGCCCATATTCGCCGTATCCGGGCTACGCACCGGCACCAGGAGCGCTTGGCGAATACAACGGCAAGTTCATGTGTAATCAGTTTGTTCTCCGGGGGGGCTCCTGCGCCACCTCTAAATCGCACATTCGACCCACGTATCGGAATTTTTTCCCACCCGATGCTCGTTGGCAATTTACGGGCTTGCGCCTCGCAAAGGATCTAAAATGAGCACCAGCCTACTACCCAATCCGGTCGTCTATCGAGGGTCGGATGACAAAGAGTTTTTTAAAGAAGTCTCTGCTGGTCTACTACAACCACAGAAGACTCTGCCATGTAAGTTTCTCTACGATGACTGCGGATCAGAGTTGTTCAATCAGATTTGCGACTTGGACGAATACTATCCTACCCGCACCGAAACGGCGATTTTACACGACAACATTCGGGAGATTGCTCAAGTAATTGGTCCGGGCTGTCGCCTCGTCGAATTCGGGAGCGGCACGAGTACGAAAACTCGTATGCTCTTGCAACATCTCACTGACTTAGCGAGCTACACACCGATCGACATTTCGAGCGGCCAGCTTTTTGATTCCTGTGAGAAATTAGGGACGGACTTCCCGGCCTTGGAGATCCTGCCGCTTGCCGCTGACTATACAGATTCTTTGCAACTGCCCGAATCAGAGATGCCGGCACAGAAAGTTGTGGCCTTCTTTCCGGGCTCAACCATTGGTAATTTCGAGCCTCACGAGGCGAGATCGTTTTTGCATCGGATTGCCTGCTTGTGCGGCCGAGGCGGCGGTCTCCTGATTGGCGTTGACCTTATCAAAGATCGGCGGCGGTTAGAAGCCGCGTACAATGATCGCAAGGGTGTGACCGCTGCATTCAATCTGAATGTTCTGACTCGGGCAAACCGCGAACTGGGTAGCGACTTCGATCTCTCTTCCTTCCGTCATCAAGCGATTTACGACGCAGCGTTAGGACGAATCGAGATGCGCTTAGTCAGCCTCCGGCCACAGGTGGTGCGCCTGGCAAATCGGGAATTCTTTTTCGACGAGGCTGAATACATCACCACCGAATACTCCTACAAATACAGTTTATCCAAATTTACTAACTTGGCCCAAAGCGCGGGTTTTGAGGTGCTTAATGTTTGGGTAGACCGCAATAGATTATTCAGCGTGCAGTATCTGGGTGTTCGCTCGGATGTCCATGAGGTTTATGGCGGTCTTGGAGAGAAAGGTAATTAAGGGAGAACTTATGGCTGACAAAGATTATGACGTGATCGTCATTGGAGCCGGGTCGACCGGAGAGAATGTCGCAGACCGGGCGGTCAAAGGAGGCTTACGGGCCGTCATTGTGGAGGCTGATCTCGTTGGAGGAGAATGTTCCTATTGGGCGTGTGTTCCAAGTAAAGCGCTGCTACGACCACTCCAAGCTCTGACTGCCGCACACAACGTTGCGGGTGCCCGGGAAGCAATTACCGGGAGATTGGACGTCGCGCAAATATTCACAAGACGTGACGCTTTCACTGCTCACTGGAATGACAAAGGTCAGACCGACTGGCTCCACGGCGCCAAGATTGACCTTGTCCGCGGACGCGCTCGTCTAGACGGCGAACGCAAGGTGATAGTGACGGAAAAGAATGGTTCGACCATCGATTTAACTGCGCACCATGCGATCGCTGTGTGTACGGGAAGTCACGCAGCAGTCCCTCCGACTCCCGGATTGGCCGAAGCAAAGCCGTGGACAAGTCGAGAGGCAACCAGCGCCAGAGAAGCACCTAAGCGGCTGGCGATCATTGGAGGCGGTGTGGTCGCATGCGAGATGGCGACAGCCTGGTCGCGTCTCGGGACTGAGGAGGTCACGATGATCCAGCGGGGACCACGACTGATTCCAAACTGTGAACCGTTTGCGAGCGCGGCTCTGCGGGGCGCCCTTGAGCAACGGGGCGTAACGGTTTTGACCGGAACCACCGTTCGTCGCGTTGAACGGAATGTAGATGACGAGGTGGAGCTCTCCCTGGATAGTGGCAAAACCATTGTCGCCGATGAGATACTTGTGGCCGCGGGACGCCGGCCGCAGACTGACAATCTCGGGCTTGAAACGGTGGGCCTCAAACCTGGCTCATGGCTGGAGGTGGATGATAGCATGCGCGTTAAGGCAGTCACTGGAGGCTGGTTGTACGCTGCCGGAGACGTCAACCATCAAGCATTGCTAACCCACATGGGGAAATATCAGGCTCGGATCTGCGGCGACGCGATTGTAGCGCGAGCTAAAGGCAAGCTGGATGCGAGCCCAGCGCCATGGTCACGCTACGCCGCGACCGCCGACAGCGTAGCTGTGCCGCAAGTTATCTTCACTGAGCCAGAGGTTGCCGCAGTTGGCCTAACCGAAGAACAAGCCCGAGCTCGCGGCATGACCGTGCGTGCCGTCGACTACGAGATCGGCCGGGTCACCGGCGCGTCTCTTCATGCCGATGGCTACGCGGGTCAGGCGCGAATGGTTGTAGACAC
>JAFAHI010000091.1 GCA_019237325.1 Verrucomicrobiota bacterium
TAGTTCGCCACGAAAAGCACGGGTTGAGGGAATACTGCCGTCGGGCGCTTCAGGGCGAGTCCGGCGGGTGCGTTCAGGCCCGGGATGAAGCCAATCGCACCTCCCGAGCCGGCCTCGTATGTACCAACTGTATTGCCGTTTTGGATCGCTACGAAGAGTTCGCTTCCTGAAACCAGGAGTGCACTGGGTCCGTTCAGCGCTGAAATGAAGTTGGTGTTAATCTCTGCTCCCGTGCCGGGATTGTATTTGCTTACGACCCCAGCGGTATACTGGGTGACATAGAGTTGCGCGTGAGCGTTTCTTGGCGTTGCCCAAAGCGCGGCGACGGTGATAAGGACTGCTGATAAGACACGCAAAAGCGGCTTCCAATTTGATGTGATGCTTTTTTTCATGGCTTTATTGTTTTCGGGGGCGGCGCGAAAGTGAAAGTGTGCCGCGAACTGTTTGCCTGGACTTTCGGCCCACAGCCCACCCGAAGAGCATGCGAACCTCGGATATAACAAAATCAGCGCTTCGCTACAAGGAATTTACCATCCGAAGACAGGCTAACTAGTAAATGTTAGTTGGGCTGGTAGCTCGCTCTGAAACTTTAGATTTAACTCTAAGGTTAGAGAACTAGTAAGCAGAGCGTTATTCTAACTATAGCGAGCACCTATTACATCGCTCAGTTTTATAGTCCTGCCCCTTGCCATCGGCGATGAATACACATTGATTTGTGTTTTGTATAGCCGCAGCCTCTTAGACTCTAGTCAAAGACGACCGTTTTGTTGTTGTATACTAATACCCGATTTTCCAGGTGCGAACGGATCGCTTGCGCAAAAACGCTGCGCTCAAGATCTTGGCCACGGCGAATCAGATCGGAGACCGTATGCCGGTGAGTGATTCGAGCTACATCCTGCGCGATGATCGGGCCGGAATCGAGCTCAGCCGTGACGTAATGAGCGGTCGCCCCAATGACTTTGACTCCTCGGGCATAAGCCTGGTGATACGGTCGTGAACCCGGAAATGCTGGGAGAAAGCTGTGATGAACATTAATAACCGGGATTCCGATAGTCCCCAAAAAGTCCGGGCTTAGGATCTGCATGTAACGAGCCAACACTAGCAAATCCAGTTTGTATTCCTGCAAAATTCTGAGCATGGCCTGCTCACTCGCCGGTTTCTTTTCCTTGGTACTTTCGACGTGATGGAATGGCAGGGCAACGGATTGGCAGAACTGGGATAGATCCTGATGGTTTGAGATAACACAAACGAGCTTGCCGGGTAATTCGTGTCGCTTCCAACGGTAGGCGACATCCTGGAGGCAGTTTGGAATTTTCGAAACCAATGCCCCGACCTTAGGCTGATCAGAGGAAATCGCGACGCGACAGTTCATTCCGAGCTTCTCTCTCGCCATCTCGGAAAAAGCTTGGGCAGCGTTGCGAAGATCGGCTAATTCGCCGGGTTGGGTCCATTCGACCCTTTGGAAAAAGACGTTTTCCTCAGCGTCCCGATGCTGATCGGCGTGTAGAACGTTTCCACCGCGATCGTAGATCCATCCGGCAACACGCGCTACCAGTCCACGGCGATCCGGCCCGAAAAGCATGGCAATGAGTGAAAGCGGTTTGCCACTTTCATCCACTGCGATCGCTTCAGAAGGTTTTGCCCGAGTATTGTCAGCTGATTCTCCCATCAAAACACCGTTCCTCGATCTAAGTACCACTCAGGAATCCATCATTTTGGTTCTCCTGGCAAATCAGGGATAAGCAACCGGCCTCGCTATTCCAAAACTTCCGGTAGACGCCGGCCCAAAGCAGGGTAACAACATAAGGTTCCCTTTCTACCCACACGATATGAATCTGGATTTGGATGGAAAACTGGCATTGATAACTGGCTCGACCGCAGGAATTGGATTCGCGATTGCCCTAGGTCTAGCCCGAGAAGGCGCGACCGTCATTGTTAATGGCCGCACTAAGAAACGCGTAAATGACGCCATCAACCAGATTCGAGATCAACTGCCAGAAGCTAAACTTGAACCGCTGGTAGCCGATGTTAGTGATAGCGAATCGGTGGCGGCGGTAACCAGGCAATTTCCTAAGCTAGACATCCTGATTAATAATGTCGGCATCGGTGAGCTTAAGCCTTTCGAGAAAATCTCAGATCAAGATTGGCTTAAGCTGATCGAAGTAAATTTCCTGAGCGGAGTGCGCCTCAGCCGATTCTATCTGCCGCTGATGCGAAAGCAGAAATGGGGTCGTATCGTTTTTATCTCCAGTGAATCCGGAGTGAATATCCCAAGTAATATGATTCACTACGGCGTCACCAAAACCATGCAGATCTCGCTGGCTCGAGGTTTGGCCGAAACCACAGCCGGTACCGCTGTAACCGTCAACTCGATCGTGGTTGGGCCGACTTCCACCGAAGGAGTGAGTAAATTCTTGGTTAATCTAGCTAAGAAAGCAAAAGTCAGCGTTGCCGAAATCGAGGCGAACTTCTTTAAGCATGAACGGCCAAGTTCTTTGCTCCAGCGCTTTGCCACGCCGGAAGAAGTAGCATCTCTCGTTGTCTATTATTCCAGTCCGGCATCAAGCGGTACAAATGGGGCCGCCATTCGAGTTGATGGAGGTGTGGTTCGCTCGATTCTTTAGTTTTCGGCTGCTATTGCGAAATCATCCCGATGGTCGTCAGCCATTTCTCCACTAGTGACGGCCATTCGGTCGCCGCATACTTCGTCCGCCGCAGCCCGAAACCATGGCCCCCTGAGCATAAAGATGCATCTCCACGGGAACCCCGGCCTTCGTTAACGCCATATAATAGCTGAGTGAGTCTTCTACCCAGTCCACATGGTCATCCTCGTTCTGCAGCAAAAATGTTGGCGGTGCCTGAGCGGTGATATGAGTACGAATGTCCGGATTCAACTCAATACTGTTGGCGGCAATCCCCAGATGTCCGGGATAGAGAGCGACAGCGAAATCCGGGCGACAGCTGTCTTTGTCCGCCTCATCCACAGGTTTGTATAAACGTTGTTCGAAATGCCTGCTCATCGCTGCTACGAGATGCCCGCCTGCCGAAAACCCGAGCACTCCAATTTTTTGCGGATCGATGTGCCATTCCGCGGCGTGAAAACGGACCAGGCCGACGGCTCTTTGCGCGTCTTCCAACGCCTCCGACGAGTCCGGATATGGGCCGGATCTCGGGCTCTGTTGCGGGTGCCCGGGAACCCGGTACTTCAATAAAATGGCGGTGATTCCCTTCGAGGTCAGCCAGTCGCAGACCTCGGTGCCTTCAAGATCGATGGCCAGAATCCAATAGCCTCCGCCGGGAAAAACCACCATCGCCGCTCCGGTATTCTTTCCCTCCGGCGAATAGACGGTAATCGTAGGCTGAGAAACTGGGCTGACCGAAACCCATGGTCTGCCCACAACGTACCGGCGCTTGCTTACCGTTCGTGGCGGTCTCCGGCTCTTTCAGAGGCCGCGCATCGGGGACTGGTCCTGGCCATATCGGTATCTGCGTATGTCCCGCCGCTGGCTGCCAGCCAGACGTCTCGGCGCAAAGACCAACAAGTGGAAACACGACGACAAAAGCAAAAATCAAAGACTGCATCTTCATTAGAGCGTATTTTCAAAATGTTCCGAGGTGCAACCTCGGCATTGAGTGGTAACTGACTAACAAACCGCGCGGGTAGCAGGCTGGGTTTGGGATTGGCTCTGCAATGGCAAGCACCGTGCCAAGCGAATGCCGTTACCTCTCTGCCAGCACCGGCGGCTATCAGCCGGTTCAAGAACGCGCCCTTTTGTTTCAAAATGAGAGGTTTCAGTCTCATTCTGAGTTCGCCATCAGAACGATGAGAATAGTTGTTTCCCGATGAGACGAGACTCAGAACATTCGATATTTCGTACTGCGGTTTTCCTTTTCTCGGGCGGCGTGTGCTTAAATTTGCCCCAAGTGTTATCCTGGCCGAAGATGGGTTTTGCCAAATTTGAGCCATGATTCAGACCAGCGAATCAGATGCTGCCAGACTGATGTCCGGCATCGATGAAGACGAGAAATTCTATCGGGACACGGAGGCGCTCGCCCATCCGAAACTGACCGACCAGCAACTTGCCATGCTCGAACAGATCGGCACTCGCCGCGTCGTTCGCCGAGGCGAAGTGGTGACCAAAGCTGGTCAACGTAATGTTGGGCTAACGGCGGTCTTGCGCGGTGAGCTGGAGGTTTTCGAATCGTGTGATGGACAGGAGCTGATCCTGGCAAGTCCGGGTCCGCGCGAATTTCTCGGAGATGTCGCCATGCTAACGGGCACGGCGGCCTTAGCGAACTCTCGAGGTAAGGCAGAAGAGAGCGAAGTTTTGCAGGTACCGGCGGATCGGCTCCGCCAGGCGCTCGCAGAGTTGCCCGGTGTCGGCGAACCAATCGTCCAGGCATTCATCATGCGCCGGAAACGGATCATGCGTGACCGGGAATTTTCCGGGCTGCGAATTCTTACACCCAAGGATTCTCGGGATGGCCGCGAGCTGGATGATTTTCTCGACAAGAATCATGTCCCGCATCGCGTGGTCGATTTTCTCGCCGACGAAGGCCGCGCCTTAGCCGAACGCTTGCACTTGGCCAGCCACGATTTGCCTGCGTTGATCACGCCAAACGGGATGCCGCTCCGGCATCCTTCGCTGCGGGAAGTGGCCCGCATAGCCGGGTTACTGAAACCGCTAACCTCCGGTGAAGATGAGGAAGTGAGTTGTGACCTGGCTATTGTCGGAGCCGGCCCGGCCGGTCTTGCCGCCGCCGTGTATGCCGCCTCGGAAGGTTTACGAACCGTGGTTTTGGAAGGGTACGCTCCCGGCGGACAGGCCGGATCGTCTTCGTTAATTGAGAATTTTTTTGGGTTCCCCACCGGGATCAGCGGCGGAGAACTGGCTTTCCGAGCGCAGCTTCAAGCCTATCGTTTCGGAGCGAAATTTTCGACCCCGGCCCAGGCGCTTTCCCTGACCCTGAACGATGACGAGCACCGCGCCACACTGAGCGTCGAAGGCTGCAACTGCCTCCTCCATGCCAAGTGTGCGATCATTGCGACCGGGGTCAATTACCATCGGCTGGAGGCAGAGGGGCGTGAGAACTTTGAATGTGCCGGTCTTTATTATGCCGCCACCGCCCGAGAAGGACGGCTATGTTCCGGCTCGACCGTAGTAGTTGTTGGCGGAGGAAATTCCGCCGGACAGGCGGCTATGTTTTTATCGGAGTGCGCCGAGAAAGTGTTGTTAGTGATTCGCGGCGATGGTCTGAGCAAAACGATGTCGACTTATCTTTCGCGCCGGGTTGCGGTGAAAGAGAATATCGAAATTTTAACGAACACCGAGGTCAGGCAAATGATGGGTGGGAAGGTGCTCGAAGCGGTCGAGCTGGAAAACACCAAAACCCATGAACGTTGGATGGTGAAAACGCCGGCGGTCTTTTCCATGATCGGCGCCAAGCCATGCACCTCTTGGCTTCCCGCCGAAATCCAGCTTGATGAGAAAGGCTTCATTAAGACCGGACCGTCGATTGCCAACTTGCCAAGCTGGAAAGCCGAGGAGCGTCCGCCCGGGGCGCTGGAAACGAGTTGGCCCGGTATTTTTGCTGCGGGCGACGTCCGCTCGGGCTCAGTTAAACGTTGCGCCGCCGCGGTTGGCGAAGGTGGTATGGCGGTCGAAGGAGTGCATGAGGTCCTCAAGACCTATAGTTAGGGCATTGGCCTAGTACCGATGCGGCGCAAAATCCCGGTCTACCCGCTTGGCAGCTACTCCGGTGGCGTGACACCGCCTAACGATATCTTTGCCGGAACTTTGGAGGAATTCGTTCAGTAACGACCGAGTCGGCTGGGCGATTCATCCCATGACGGATGAACGCGGGACCCATGAAGAAGAACAATCGAAAACTAAGCGTGCCGCCCGACGCGAAGAAAGTAGCTGAGCGCGCAATGTCTGGTGTCCTTGAAAGAAAAAAGCGGCATCGCCGGCACGGTAAACGCGGGTCTGGGTAAGAAGAATGACACCGATCTCGACAGCATTCTGCCGGCGGGCATCCTAACCAGCTTATCTGGTTAGGATGGTGCGCACGATTTGTTCAAGCGCTCCACTGTTGGACAGGTGGAACCATTCGCAAGCGCAGAAGGCCAGCGATAGGAACGCTGAGGCTGCGAAGAAAAGTAACGCAATCCATTCGATTCCGCTGAGTCGCTGAGGGGCGACCTCAGAGCAGATCTTCCACAGACGCGTTTCTGGTTCCGCTTCTACTTTTGGCCGGGTAAGCGACGATTGTTTGGTCGCTATCCGGGGCCACTCTTTTGTTAGCTCCTGAGCTGACCGTGGTGGCTTCGCCAGGATAGGGTAATTTGCTGTCGTCATAAGATTGTGTCTCTCTGTGTTTGTATTTGGTTCACCGGGCGCGCCTCTAATGCGGCCCTCGGTCACTTACACAGGGATTGAGACCGCCGAGTTTCAGAAGGCTCGAGGATTTCCGATAGAAGCAAGAAGTCGCTTCACCAGGACAGACGCGAGCTTCCGAGACCGAAGACCGTGACGAACGCATGGCCAAAAGCGGATGAAATTAGGAGTGCCAAGCCGAGAAGGCCGAAAATGATTGTAGCCATTAAGCTATACAGCCAAATAATAGCGCGGATCACTTTTGCCTCCTTTAGACCGAAAGACGGTCTTCAATTTGTAATTCGGCCGGGTGTCTCGGCCTGCATTTACTTACAAAAGGATCGCCGCGGCCGAGTTTCAGTAACGTGAAGGGAATTGCTGTTTGAGACTGCAATCGGCGCTCGGCGATGACCGCACCTTTGCCGGCTCGATAATCTTCGGCCGACTTTGGGTTCGCTTCGATCGCTTGCTGGCAAAGCAGCTTAATCGCATTGCGAAGCGCGGGCATGAAATTAGCATAGTCGGCGGCAGGCGAATTAATAAACCGGCTCCGTAGGAGTCAGATATTTATAGCTCTTGGCGCAAAAAACGGGGGCAGCTCCGTAGGAGCGACATCTCATTTGGAAGCGTTGGCTAGCTGTGAGAACCGCTCCTCGATGCCGCTCCTAACGGAGCTGATCGCGTATTAGATTGCCGTAGCTATAAAGATTTTGCTCCTACGGAGCTCCTCATCCCCGCTATTTGGATCAGCCGTATCGCCCATTCGCCCAAACGCCGAACGCCAAACGCCTACGGCAGGATCTTTCCTTCGGCCGCGATCAAAGCTGCGCATAGCTCCCGGCTCTCAGCTTCGAGATCGGCAGGGTCTGAGACCGTGCGCATAATTTCCTCTCGCACGATGGCAGTGTTGCGTTTTCGTAGCCGGTGGATCAGCGTTTTTACCGCAGCGACGGTCAAGTTGAGTTGCTTGGCCGCTTCTTCGTACGATGGGAGGTTTTTGGTAGAGACAGGGTCGACGAAGCCTTTTAGTGCGTCGAAGAGCACGATTTTACCGCTATCGACGTATTCTTGCCTCAAGCGATTTTTGGCCTCACCAAGGAGAGCCAGAGCCCACCGTGCATCAAAGATCTTTTCCGGGGTCAAAGCTTCCGCCGGTTCTTCTTTTCCGTAACGGTCCTCGGCTTCGGTAACGTCCAAATCGACGAATTGCACTTGCCCCCCTCGTTTGAGGCACCGCGCCTTCTGGGCTTCATTCGAAAGGAAGTTCTTTAGAGAAGCGAGCAAGAACGACCGGAACTTGCCCTTTTGCTGATCTGCTCGGGCCAACGCTTTGTGCTCAAGCAGATCAAGGAAAAAACCCTGCGTCAGGTCCTGCGCGTCATACGGCGAAAATCCGTACCGACGGATATGGCCATATAGGGGGTACCAATAGAGTTTACAAAGCTCGGCTAGCGCTTCTTTGGAGCCCGATATTTGGCTCTGTGCGGAAAGCACCACAACACTCCATCGAGTGGTGTGAAATTGGTCTGGCCTGCCGGCCGCAGAGCTATGGTCCGGCTTCACTTGTGAATCGGTTGCAGCCAGATTATCGAACTCGATTGGCTATTCAAAGCGAAAAAGGGCTACGCAATTTCGCTAAATCGCCAGTACACCTGGAACGGACATGCTCGGCCCCAATTGCACGGGAACTACAATTTGCAGTATTCGACTATGGGTACGCGAGTATCTGCTCTGCCAACTGTTCAAACCGCGGATCATTCCGGATGGGATCCCAGAATGGGTCGAGTTCGAAACATGCTCTGCTCTTCACAGGACTAGCCGGTGTTTTGGCTAAAATAGCCAACTCCCGGAAGGCCTGATCCGGCTCGTTTGTCCAAGCGTAAACTGTGGCCAGCTCTGCGAGGATCCAAGGTCCTTCCATGGCGTCCTGAGAAATTGGCCGTAATTCCACAGCCCGGGTTGCTTCCTCGATAGCCTCTTGTTTGCGACCTAGCAACGCATCCATTTCGCCAAGCACGCCGAGTAACTCCACATCATCAGGATGCGCTTCAACCCGTTGTGCCAGCTGGTCACGCGCAGCGGCGAATTCATTCTCCATCGTTGGATGCTTACCTTGGAGCGCGGCCAAGGAGATCTCGCCACATCCGCGTGGAATCCTTACTTGTACCTGGTCGCCGACAATCAGATCCTCGCCCGGGTCCGCGTCCAGAATCTGTTTTGCGGCCGGCCAATCCCGGGCATAGAGAGCGAGAAAAAAGCGTTTTGAAGCAATTGGCCCATGGTCTTTGATCGAAGGCGGCAACTGATCCATCGCGGCTCGAAGGGTCGTCGGATCCCCGGTTCGAAGACAATCAGCTGTAGCCTTTCTGATCTTACTATCCCCGGTGTCGGGCTTGATCTCGTCGAGACGGTGATTGATTTGCTCGGCCTCCCGATAACGACGCTGTGCTTCGTAACTGAAAACTAGATTATACATGGTATCGGGATTCCGTGGGTCCAGACTGTAAGCCTTTTCCAGGGCCTTGGTGGAGTCGTCCCAACGGCCGAGCCGGCGATAGATTCTCCCAGCGAGCGAAAGAGCTTCGGGGCTATTCGGAAAAACCTTTTGAGCCAGCTCTACCTGGACGCTGGCTCGCTCATAATTCCGATAAGATTCATAGAGATGATAGGCCATTGCCAAATGAGCCTCAGGGCTCTCGGGCTCTAGACGAAGGGCCTCGTTGACGGCCGCGTCAGCGAGCGCGCGCCTCTCAGGCGTCTTGTCGATCCAGTAGTGGTATAGATCATCATGAGCCCGCGCTAGTACACAATAGGCCAGGGTGAACTTCGGATCTTTTCCGGTCGCTTCATCAAGCAGTGTGATCCCCTTTGAAAGATTCTCTGGCTGGTATACAAATCGCCAATTTGCAACTAACTCTTTGCCCTGAAGGTAAAGATCATAGGCTTCCAAGTTGGTTGTTGGCCTTTGGCCGATGTTCTTCTGTTCTTCAGGTGAGAGACGCGTACTTAGCTTTAAGGCAACGGCCTCGGCAATCTCGCTTTGGATTGCAAAAATATCAGTCAAATCTCGTTGATAGCTCTCAGACCAGAGAGTCTCATCGGTTCGAGCATCAATCAGTTCGGTGGTAATCCGGACCCGACCGCCATCCCGCTGCACCGTCCCCTCAACCAGATGCGCGACCCCAAGCGAAGTTCCAATCGAACGCACATTTTGGTTGTTTGGCGGCCGGTACGCCATTACCGACGTGCGGCTGATCACTTTCAACTGGGATAGTCTGGCGAGCTTCGAAAGAATCTCGTCCTGAACGCCATCAGCAAAGTAGGTATCGCCTTTATTGTCGCTGAGACTCTCGAACGGCAGGACCGCGATACTCTTTTCCAGCACCGTAAGCGCAGCCGAAGGCGTTATCGAGGATTCTGTAGCAGGGTGTCTGACGCCAAAGAAGGCGTTTAGTGTTAGGATCACTGCCCCGGCAATCAAGAGAGCGAGCAGCAGCCAAGCGGGATACCTAACGCGCGGGGTCGTGAACAGGGCTTTTACTTGTCCGACATAGCCTTGGCGACGTCGGAATCGTTTCGCAAATTTCCCGGTTTTTTGAAACCCTGCCAATTGCACTCGCGACGTTGCCTTCAATTCTTCTGGAGAAACGGAGCGCCCGGCTTCGACGGCAGCGGTTACCAGTTGAATCGCGTTGCAAATATCAGCCGGGCTTTGGATACGCTCGGCCGGATCTATTTGTAGCAGCACCTCCAACAGAGCCACAACTGGTCCCGGGACGCGTTTCAACTGGTCAATTGGTAAAGGTCCATGCTGATGCTGGTACATCACCTCGCTGGGTGCACCACGAAATGGCGCTTGCCCAATCAGCATCTCCCAAAGCGTCACGCCGAGTGAGTATAGATCTGAACGGATATCCACGCCGACTCCCCCAAATTGTTCTGGGCTCGCGAACTCCGGTGTCCCGGCAAAGGCTCCTGGAGTCGAGATCCCAGATTGAGAACCAGATTCGCTGACTCCCTTGGCCAGTCCAAGATCGATAATCTTTGCCGTGACCCGGCCTTCATCCTTCAAGCGCACCATAATGTTCGAGGGTTTGATATCGCGGTGGACGAGCTTCTGTTCCTGGACTGCATCTAACCCGGCAGCCACCTGAGAGGTGATTTCAAGCGCCAGTTTTACCTCTAGCCGCCCGGAGCGCTTGATCAGACTCTCCAGCGTCTCGCCCTCCACAAACTCCATCGCGTAGAAATACTCGCCGCCGCTCCTCCCAAGATGGAAGACGGAGGCCACATTAGGATGGCGCACCTTTGCTGCGGCGCGGGCCTCTCGTAGAAAACGCAGCCGGGCTGATTCGTCCCCAACATATTTTTCGCTGATGACCTTGAGAGTCACCGGAAAGTGCAGATCAACATCGAACGCCTTATAAGTGATGCCCATGGCGCCGCGACCGAGTTCGATCGGTTTGCCCTCCTGGCCGAGCATCACCTCATAGTTCTCAAATCGCCGAACCGTTGACGCTGCCTCTGTCTTTTCCGAGTTAAGTTCCGAGTCGGATGTTGAATTCAATGCGTCGGCCCGGGCAGAGTTTTGATCGCCTGCTCCAACCAGCGCACAAACCGGACAAAAGTCGAGGCCGGCTGGCACACGAGCACCGCAAGTCTGGCAAGTCGATGTGACTTCTGCTTTCACGGACGCAAGTCCCTCGTAGAGGGCAGCTTCGCTGAATTATAACTCCTCGCCGCCATCAGTCCATTGGTTCATGGGCGCAACGCCGCGAACGGATCTCAAATTAGCCTCGCGCAAAGGACGCAGAGGACGCAGCGTCGTGAGCACGAACGCCGAACGCCGAACGCCAAACGGGTTGAGACTCGCCGCCTCAACTTCCCAGGAATGCCAAAAATGTTGAGTACAGGTATATGGGATATACATTAAATGGGTGAATTTTGAGTTCGATCCAGATAAAAGCGCGAGCAATCAACTCAAGCACGGGATCGATTTCATTGAAGCACAAGAATTATGGCT